>ONEJ01000088.1 GCA_900316805.1 uncultured Lachnospiraceae bacterium | reverse complement strand
TCGTTGGATTTTCTAGCCGTAGCCCCCGCTACGCCGTCGAAAATCCGCCTTGCATATGAAAATTCATACTTCGTCATATAGCCAGATGCTTATTATTCGGTGTACTAGCATACATAATAAGAAACTGAAATGTTGAATAAACAATCCTCTACATAAATATACGCATACATATATAGATAGAGTTTCAAAATAGCATTTAAAAAAATATCAGCATGAAATCCACCTGTCCTTTTTCGTAACGAAAGAAAAAAGCTGAGAAAAAGCAAGGTATTCGGAACATTGTTAAGTATAACTCCCAATATACATACTGTTCCTAGGGTAAGTATTTCTTCGCAAAATGTAGTATATGCATAGATATACTCATCTTTCTCCTCGGGTTCAAGGATACTTTCTGTTTCCATCTGATTTACAATTCTAAGAATTAATTTTTCAATCATATTGTTTCACCTCTGTAAAAGAGTATATCTTTATTTGAAACTCCATCAATAGCTTTTGCAGAAAATGACAAATTGCAGCAGAAAATGACCGGAGGGAATAAAGTGTTGCTATTCTATCGAAAAGTGCTATGATTGTAAAAAATGTTGTATTTAATAAAGCCGGTGATGGCAGGGGGAATCTATGTTTCGAATAGCAATTTGTGATGACGAAGAAATCTATGCTGAGAAGATTTTCAAACATATTGATGCCTATATGCGCCAACAGAAGCTCCCCTATGAGATTGACATCTTTCATTCAGGAAAGGAACTCATGTCGTTGGGAGTCGAAATGATGAAATACAAGGTGGTTATCCTGGATATCAACATGGAGGAGGTTGATGGCTTGGCGACGGCAGGGGGGATCCGGCAATATTCGAAGGATATGTTTACCGTATTTGTGACAGCTTATATTACATACGCGCTGGAGGGGTATAAATTCAATGCCGTCCGTTTTATTCTAAAGGAAACAAAGATGTTTTCGGAAGCAATAAGGGAATGTATGGATGATATATTTGAAAAGATCAATCATGTCTCTGCCAGAAAAGATATATCCTTTTGTGAAGGAAAAAAAGTAATCTGTCTGGACAGGCTGCTTTTTATAGAGAGTAAATTGCACAAGCTGGAATTTCATATTATGGAGGAGCAGATGCAGGTATATACCTTAAATGGGACTTTGAATGGTATTGAAGACGAATATCTCCCGTATCAGTTTATTAGGATTCATCAGAGTTATCTGGTTAATATGAGGCATATCCGTCAGATACAGCGCTACGAGGTAGTACTGAGCAATGGAGAATGTCTTTCGGTACCGAAAGCAAGGTATCCCTATGTGGAGGATCAGTTTATCTCATACAAAGGAGAAATGTAGGGCATGGTATATGTTCAAAGTTTTTTGATTCTTGTATTGGAAATTTTGTGCTACAAAATATTTTATGAGACTTTTGCAGAACGACGAAGGCAGAGTAAGGCGTTGGATGGTGTAGTACTTGCTGCTTTGGCCAGTGTGGGATTTTTGGCAGTTAATCTCTTGTCACAGAAGCTGATCCCAAAGACGGTGGCGGCCGTTTTTATCATTGCGGCAGCTATGTACGTGATCTTTCGTATAACCTTTGTGAAAAGTGTGATATTATCTGCTTTATTTCAGGCCCTTACGATTATGCTGAGCAAAGCAATTTTGTTCTTATGTGTGGTAATGATCAGGCGGGTAGTGGGAAAGAAAGATGCTGCACTGCTGAAAGACACGGGATATTTAAGAGAGGGAAAGTAAGGTCAGGGAGAACCAACTTCTCAGAATGCAGGTAGATGCACAGACGGAGTTATATCGTTCTATTTCAGAGAATCTGGAAAAGCAACGTCGAAAGACGCATGAATATAAAAATCAGATTCTCTGCATTGACGCTCTGGTGGAAAATAAATCATACACAGAGCTGGAAAAGTATGTGAGAAAAATCAGCGGTGGTCTGAACAAAGAACTTGATGTGATCAATACGAATCACGCCCTGATTAATGCGATCATCAATACCAAATATCAGGAGGCGGTGAATAAGGATATTCTCTTTGTAGTGAGGATTGGGGATTTGTCAGACCTAGGGATGAGAGATGAAGACATTGTGATCATTTTATCGAATTTGCTGGACAATGCCATTGAAGCATGTGAAACGTGTGATAAGAGGATCATCAGGCTGAAATTTGTTAAGGGTGACGGGAATATCGTCATTTCTGTGAAAAATACGTTTCAGGGGACGATCCTCTGCCGGAACGGGGAGATTGCCACCACAAAGAAAGATGCGTTGGAGCATGGAATTGGTATTCGGAATATTGTTCACACGGTTCATATGTATGGTGGTTCATATACTATCAAATACGATCAGGAAGAGTTTTATTTTTCAATTCTTATTCCAAACGACGGGGAGCCCACCGGGTAGTGAAGCATCCCTTCTGTCTTTTTTACGCAGGCAGTTGGAAAATTATGTATAAAAAACAGAGAAAAAAAAACGGATTTTTGCGATTCTGTAGACAAACCCAAGGAAAATGGTATAATAAACATTAGTTGTGAAAATGTATAAAGGAGAGCCATGAAGAAGGATACAAGACAGGTAATGGATGCACTGGTGCTGGTGTTCCAGTTCGGAATTAATATGATCGTACCGATTTTTCTATGCTGTCTTTTGGGCTTCTGGATCGGGAATAAGACCGGGATTTCCTGGATGATGATTCCGTTTTTCTTCATAGGGGCACTGGCCGGTTTTACTAATATCTATAAGATGGCCAGGAAAGTATACGATAGAGACAACAAGGACAGGAAGCATGTTAAGAAGGATTAATGGGGCACTGCCGGGACTGGTGGCGGGCATAATCGGATATGGAGTTGTTGTTCAGCTTGCCGGTGTATGGTTTGTAAGTGATAAGCTGGGGTATTCCATCGGTCTTTGGTACGGCATCGCGATTGCCGTATGGCTTGCAATCAATATCGCCACTGTAATTTTTGACTCCGTGGTGATGGGAGACAGTAAACAGGCTAGTTGTATCATTATTGCCAAATCCGTACTTCGTTATGTGGTTGTGGTAATTCTGCTTTTCTTATTGGGTTATTTTCGATTTGGTAATTTGTTTACCGCTTTTGCCGGGGTGCTGGGGCTTAAGGTTTCTGCATATCTCCAGCCGCTTTTCGGCAAAATATCAGATAGGATTCATGGAAGGAGGTGACTATGTGAATCAGGGAATTTTATTGTCGGGTGACATTGATTTTATGATCCATGGAATCATTCCGGTGAACTTCTTCGGGCATAAGGTCTGGATCACGGACAGTCATGCGTGCATCCTGATCATTATGGCGATTATGGTGGTTTTTGCCATCATCGCGAACCGTAAGATCAAGCATGCTTCCGAGAAACCCACAGGTTTCCAGAACATCATTGAGCTGATCGTGGAGATGCTGGATGGCATGGTGGAGTCTACCATGGGCAAATGGGCTCCGAAGTTCGTGAACTACATCAGTACGATTTTTGTCTTTATTCTGATGAGCAATATTTCCGGATTGTTCGGGCTTCGTCCACCGACAGCGGATTACGGTACAACGCTGGCGCTGGCGTTGATCACGTTTTTCATGATCTGGTTCAACAAAATCAAGCACCAGAGCGGAAAGCAGATATGGACGGATATGTGTTCACCGCTGCCGCCGTGGCTACCCATCTGGCTGCCCATCAATGTAGTTAGTGAGCTGGCTGTTCCGGTTTCTCTTTCACTTCGTCTTTTTGCGAATGTGTTATCCGGAACCGTTATTATGGCACTTGTGTATGGCCTTCTGGGCAAGATTGCCCTCGCGTGGCCAGCAGCGCTGCACGTATACTTCGATTTGTTCTCCGGAGCAATTCAGACGTACGTATTCTGTATGTTGACTATGACATACGTATCCCAGGCTTGTGATACGGAGGATTGATCACATCCGGGTTACAAAAAGGAACAGGAAACTTCAATTTTTAATTATGTTTAAGGAGGACTTATACTATGAACATTTCAGGACAGGATTTAATCAGAGCATGCTCCGCAATCGGTGCTGGCCTTGCCGTTATCGCAGGTATCGGACCTGGTATTGGACAGGGTATCGCAGCCGGACACGGTGCTGCAGCAGTAGGACGTAATCCGGGAGCAAGAGGACAGATCATGTCTACCATGCTTCTTGGTCAGGCCGTTGCCGAGACCACCGGTCTCTATGGTCTGGTTGTTGCGCTGCTCTTACTTTTCGTTCATCCGCTGGGCTAATAGAAGGCAGAAAATGCAGCCATTTGGATAAAACCGAAATAGCTGCAGATTCCAAGGAAAGGAGAGTAAGAGATTGTTAGCAGAACAGACATTTTTATTCAATCTTGACCCTCAGCTTGTGTTTGATGCAATCTTACTGGCAGTTGCCGTATTTTTCCTTTATCTGCTGATGTCGTATCTTCTGTTTAATCCGGCGAGAAAGATGCTTAAGGATCGCAAGGATCGTATTGCAGGAGAAATCGAGGATGCTAAGGCGGACAAAGAGAGTGCCGCAGCCTTAAAGGCAGAGTACGAGGCAAAGCTTAAGGAAGTGGATAAGGAAGCCGAGACAATTTTGTCTGAAGCGAGACAGAAGGCAATGAAGAACCAGGATCGTCTGATCCAGGAAGCCAAGGAAGAGGCATCCCGCATTATCAAGCGGGCACAGGAAGAGGCCGAACTGGAGAAGAAGCATGCAATGGATGACATGAAGCAGGAGATGATCGCCGTGGCATCTCTGATGGCGCAGAAGGTAGTGTCTGCTTCCATTGATACCAAGATCCAGAGCACGCTGGTGGATGAGACATTGAGAGAGATGGGTGAATCGACATGGCAAAGCTAGTTTCCAACACATATGGGGATGCTTTGTTTGAGCTGGCGCTGGAGGAAAACAGGCTGGACTCCATGAACGAGGAGGTTCTGGCGGTGGCGGAGGCAATCCGCGAGAATCCGGATCTGACCGGTGTCATGAATCATCCCAAGATTGACAAAGAGGACAAGGTTAAATTAATCGAAGACATTTTCAAGGGACGTGTGTCCGATGAACTGGTAGGTCTCATGCGCTTGATCGTGGAAAAGGATCATTACAGGGAGATTTTAGAGGTATTTACTTACTTTACCGACAAGGTCAAGGAATACAGGAATATCGGCACCGCTTATGTCACCTCTGCCATGGAGCTTTCCGACGGGCAGAAGGCAGCAGTGGAGAAAAGACTGCTGGAGACGACAAAGTATGTCAAATTTGAAATGCATTATGAGGTAGACGCCGGATTGATCGGCGGCATGGTAATTCGGATCGGGGACCGGGTAGTAGACAGCAGTATCAAAACGAAGCTGTATAACCTGACCCGCGATTTATCCAAAATACAGTTGAAAGTAGGTGAGTGCGCTCCATGAATTTGAAACCAGAAGAGATCAGCTCTGTGATCAAGGAGCAGATTAAACGATACGCTTCCCAGCTTGAGGTAGCGGATGTGGGAACGGTTATCCAGGTAGCGGATGGTATTGCACGTATCCATGGTCTGGAGAACGCAATGCAGGGAGAACTGCTGGAGTTCCCGGGAGAAGTTTATGGAATGGTGTTGAACCTGGAAGAAGATAACGTAGGTGCCGTATTATTGGGCTCCCAGAAAAATATTAATGAGGGAGACACGGTAAAGACCACGGGACGTGTGGTTGAGGTTCCCGTTGGTGATGTGATGCTGGGGCGAGTTGTGAACGCATTGGGACAGCCCATCGATGGCAAGGGATCCATTGCTGCAAATAAGTTCCGTCAGATCGAACGTGTGGCATCCGGTGTTATTTCCAGAAAATCCGTAGACACACCATTACAGACCGGTATCAAGGCAATCGATTCCATGGTTCCTATCGGACGTGGTCAGCGTGAGTTGATCATCGGTGACCGTCAGACCGGTAAGACTGCCATTGCAGTGGATACCATTATCAATCAGAAGGGGCAGGGGGTGAAATGTATTTACGTAGCCATCGGACAGAAGGCTTCCACCGTTGCCACCATTGTTAAGACACTAGAAGAGTACGGCGCTATGGCCTACACCACCGTTGTAGCAGCAACTGCCAGTGAGCTGGCACCGCTGCAGTACATTGCACCTTATTCCGGTTGTGCCATCGGTGAGGAGTGGATGGAAAACGGCGAGGACGTACTTGTAGTATATGATGATTTAAGTAAGCATGCAGCTGCATACCGTACCTTATCCCTGCTCCTTAAGAGAGCTCCGGGACGAGAGGCTTATCCGGGTGATGTTTTCTATCTGCATTCCAGACTGCTGGAGCGTGCGGCGAGACTTTCCGACAAGCTTGGGGGAGGATCATTAACGGCCCTTCCGATTATTGAGACCCAGGCCGGTGACGTATCTGCGTATATTCCGACTAATGTTATTTCCATTACCGATGGTCAGATCTATCTGGAGACAGAGATGTTTAACGCAGGTTTCCGTCCGGCCATCAACGCAGGTCTTTCCGTATCACGAGTAGGAGGCGCTGCCCAGATCAAGGCTATGAAGAAGATTGCAGCACCGATCCGTACCGAACTGGCCCAGTACAGAGAGCTGGCAGCTTTTTCGCAGTTTGGCTCCGAGCTGGATGCCGATACTACGGCGAAGCTGGCACAGGGCGAGCGATTAAAGGAAATCTTAAAGCAGCCTCAGTATCAGCCAATGCCGGTAGAGAAGCAGGTTATCATTATCTACGCAGCTGTGAACAAATATCTCATGGATATTCCGGTGGCAGATATTTTGCGGTTTGAGAAGGAACTCTTTGAGTTTATTGATACCAAGTATCCGGAGATCCCGGGCGCCATCGCAGAGACACACGTGATGGATGAGGAGACGGAAAAGAAGCTGGTTAAGGCGATTGAAGAATGCAAGGCATCCTTCAAATAAATAAAGGCAGGTGATAGAATATGGCCTCCATGCGAGACATAAAACGAAGAAAAAGCAGCATACAGAGTACGCAGCAGATCACCAAAGCCATGAAGCTGGTTTCTACCGTTAAGCTCCAGAAAGCCAGAGGACGTGCCGAGCAGACGAATCCGTATTTCAATTATATGTACAAGACGGTCAGCTCCATGCTGGCCCGAAGCGGCAATATCAACCATCCCTATCTGACCGCCGGAGATTCCGATAAGAAGGCGGTTGTAGCCATTACCTCAAACCGGGGGCTGGCAGGCGGATACAATTCCAATATTGTGAAGCTGATCACGGAAGGGGATTTTAAGAAAGAGGACTTGGATATTTATGCCGTGGGAGGCAAGGGTGCGGAAGCCCTTGCCAGACGAGGCTACAATATTGTGGCAGATGCATCGGAGATCATGGAGAATCCTACCTACCCGGATGCTGTAGCACTGTGTGATAAGGTGCTGGAAGCCTTTGCAAAGGGAGAGGTTGGGGAAATCTATCTGGCTTACACTCATTTTAAGAATACGGTGAGCCAGGAAGCGAAGCTCATTAAGCTTCTTCCCATCGAAATCGATCCGGAGGATACGGCAGAGGATTCCAATATTCTGATGAATTACGAGCCCAATGAGGAAGAGGCTTTAAACCAGATCATTCCGAAGTATATCACAAGCCTTTTCTACGGAGCGCTGGTGGAGGCGGTTGCCAGTGAGAACGGTGCCCGTATGCAGGCCATGGATTCTGCGACCAGCAATGCGGAGGATATGATCAGTGATCTTTCGCTGAAGTATAACAGAGCGCGTCAGGGCTCCATTACGCAGGAGCTGACGGAGATTATCGCAGGAGCAAATGCGATTTCCTAGATTATAATAGCAAGGAGAAAATAAAATGGCAGGTAATAATATTGGTAAAATTACCCAGATCATCAGTGCCGTACTGGACATCAAGTTCCAGGACGGAAATCTGCCGGAGATCAACGATGCCATCGAGGTACCGTTAAAAGATGGTGGAAAGCTGGTGGTGGAAGTTGCACAGCATCTGGGTGATGATACAGTAAGATGTATTGCCCTGGGACCTACGGACGGACTTGTCCGCGGTATGGAAGCAATCGCCACCGGAGGACCGATTTCGGTGCCGGTAGGTGAGAACACCCTGGGCAGGCTGTTTAACGTACTGGGTAATCCAATTGATGAGAAGGAGCCTCCTAAGACGGAGGAGAAATGGCCAATCCACAGAGCGGCTCCGGCCTTCGAGGAGCAGGCAACCTCCCAGGAAATGCTAGAGACCGGTATCAAGGTCGTAGATCTTCTCTGTCCCTATCAGAAGGGCGGTAAGATCGGACTTTTTGGTGGTGCCGGTGTAGGTAAGACGGTTTTGATTCAGGAGTTGATCCATAACATTGCTACGGAGCACGGTGGATACTCTGTATTTACCGGTGTTGGTGAGCGTACCCGTGAAGGTAACGATTTGTACTATGAAATGAAGGAGTCCGGCGTTATCGACAAGACCACCATGGTATTTGGACAGATGAACGAGCCGCCGGGGGCTCGTATGCGTGTGGCTCTGACGGGACTTACCATGGCAGAGTACTTCCGCGATAAGGGCGGAAAGGATGTGCTTCTGTTTATCGATAACATTTTCCGATTCACACAGGCAGGTTCCGAGGTGTCTGCGCTGCTTGGCCGTATGCCATCAGCCGTAGGTTATCAGCCAACGCTGCAGACAGAGATGGGTGCCCTTCAGGAGCGAATCACCTCCACGAAGAATGGTTCCATCACATCCGTACAGGCGGTTTATGTGCCGGCGGATGACTTGACAGACCCGGCTCCGGCAACCACTTTTGCCCATCTGGATGCAACTACCGTATTGGATCGTTCCATTGTAGAGCTTGGTATCTATCCGGCTGTGGATCCGCTGGCATCCACCTCGCGAATCCTGGATCCCCGGATTGTGGGCGAGGAGCATTTTAAGGTTGCCCGTGAGGTACAGGAGATTCTGCAGAAATATAAGGAACTTCAGGATATCATCGCTATTCTTGGTATGGACGAGCTTTCCGAAGACGATAAGCTGGTGGTTAACCGTGCCAGAAAGGTACAGAGATTCCTGTCACAGCCATTCTCAGTAGCCGTACAGTTTACCGGAATGGAAGGTAAGTACGTGCCGATTTCTGAGACCATCCGCGGTTTCCGGGAGATTCTCGATGGCAAGATGGATGATGTGCCTGAGAGTTATTTCCTGAATGCAGGGTCCATTGATGAAGTTCGTGCTCGTATGGGATAAAAGGCTATTTGCCGAAGGCAGATTGGGCAAGGATGAAAATTCCCATAGGTAAGGGGGTGCATGATGGCAGAGGGAAATAAGCTTTTTGAAGTAGAAATTATCACGCCGGATCGTGTCTTTTATAAGGGTGTGGCGGATATGCTGGAATTTAATACTACCGATGGTGAGATCGGCGTATACAAGGATCACATTCCGCTGACGACAGTGCTGGAGCCCGGTGTGGTCGTGGTCCACAAGGACGGGGAGCAGAAGGTGGCAGCGGTGCATGCCGGTTTTGCCGAGATTCTCGGTGAGAAGGTCACGCTCCTTGCGGAGCTGGCTGAATGGCCGGATGAGATTGATGTGAACCGTGCAGAGGCTGCCAGAGAGAGAGCAGAAGAACGCATCAAGACGAAAGTGGAGAATTTGGATTTGAAGCGTGCGGAGTATGCGCTGCATAAGGCACTGATTCGAATTGATGTGGCTGGTCACAGATAGAAAAATACAACGAGCAGGTGTTGTTTTACACCTGCTCGTTTTGTGTCATATTAGAAAATTTCATCTGAGTAGACTTGTAAAATTTATTTTTAAATCTTTGTAAATGCATACAGGAATATCATCATCAAAACTGTACTGGTCGGTTAGTTCATTTGTGATCAGATCATATACATTTACTGTATGGTTCAGAGGATTTACAATCCAGTATTCACGCACGCCTGCAGTGCGGTATTTAAATAATTTAATGCCGTAATCCATTCGTTTAGTGGCTGGAGATACCACTTCAATGATCCAGTCAGGAGCGCCATTGCAGCCTCTATCATCAAGCTTATCTTTATCACATATGACAGAAATATCAGGTTCCACATAAGTTTTATTATCCATGTTCAAGAAAACGGCAAATGGGGCAGGATAGACTTTGCATGAGCCGCCCTTCTTTTTGATGTAGTCACAAATTTCAACGGATAAACTCATGACAATATCCTGATGCAGTCTATTTGGTGGAGCCATATTATAAACGACGCCGTTGATCAGCTCGGCACGTTGTCCCTCTGGTAGATTGTAGATATATTCAGTTGTATAGGTGTTTTCATTTTGCAGTGGCATAATGCATATCTCCTATTATATATTCATAAATAAAGAATACAATAAGGAAAACTGATTTGCAAGCGGGACTGAATTTTTTGTACTTTATCCGCCAAGAGTGATATCCTGTTTCTCATACCAGGCTAGCGCATCGGGTAAATCCTGCTCGGAGAAGTCCGGCCAGTAGTGATCGATGACATAAAAATCAGCATATACGCTCTGGATGGGCAGAAATCCGGAGAGCCTTCGCATGCCGCCCCAGCGAATCACCATATCCACCCTTGAGATATCAGAGGAAAAAGGCTTTCCGTCAAGACACATATGGGACAGATTCCACTCCCAGCCGTAGTTGACGAGAAAGTTCAGCAGGATGCCACCGCCGTTCACAGGTGTTCTGGTGGTGTAGGGCAGAAGTGCTTCCGGAAAGCATTTGGACTCGGTATTGCCCATCACCAGCAGATCTGCACCTTCCTGTTTTAACAGCTCCACCGCATCAACACATGCCTTTTGAAAAGCTGCAAATTGCACGGCGGGGCGCTTGCAGTTATCTACGGTAAAGCCGTAGTAGGTAATTTCTTTGATTCCATAGGCTTTTGCCTGTTGCAGCAGACGAAGTTGTATTTTTGTGAGAATTCCGCTATACTATCTCTAATAAGTTATACATTGGGTGATAGAGATGAATAATCATAAACAGGGAATCCTGTTCATTATTATGGCAGGATTCTTTTTTGCGCTGATGACCTTTTTTGTCCGTCTGTCTGGGGAACTCCCGACGATGGAAAAAGCCTTTTTCCGCAATGCGGTGGCGGCGGTTATCGCATGGGTGACACTGCTTAGAAGTGGGGAAACTTATAGACCAACGAAGGAAACTGTGCCGGATTTGTTCTGGCGGAGCCTTTGCGGTACCCTCGGTCTCATCTGCAATTTTTACGCCATTGACAAACTGAATATCGCAGATGCCAACATTTTGAACAAGCTGTCTCCCTTTTTCGCAATACTGATGTCCGCAATCCTGCTGAAGGAAAAGGCCAATAAGACGGAGTGGTTCTGTGTATTTCTGGCATTTACAGGGGCTTTGTTTGTCATAAAGCCCTCTTTCCAGATGCAGTCGGTGTATGCACTGATTGGTATGCTGGGGGGATTAGGAGCCGGAACCGCCTACACCTTCGTCAGAAAGCTTGGGAAAAAGGGCGTGCCGGGACCGCTGATCGTGCTGTGTTTCTCGGTATTTTCCTGCGTGGTGACACTGCCGTTTCTCATTTTCAACTTTGTGCCCATGAATGGAAAACAGCTGCTGTTTCTGCTGCTGGCAGGAATCTCTGCAGCAGGTGGGCAGTTCAGTATCACAAAGGCTTATACCAAGGCTCCTGCGAAGGAGATTTCCGTGTTTGATTATACGCAGGTTCTTTTTGCGGCGCTGCTGGGATTTCTTTTCCTTGGTCAAGTGCCGGATGTGTACAGTTTGATCGGGTATGTAGTTATTATTGGAAGTGCTGTGTTTAAGTGGGCGTATACCATGCGAAAGGACAGCGCAGAAGTGAGACAGGGGAGAAAATAATCCTCTTATCAAATATTTTATGAAAGATTGGAAGAAATGAGGAACAACGATTTATTGTTAGTCATAGATATGCAAAACGTCTATACCAGAGGACAGAAGTGGGCGTGCCTGGATACGGAAGGCGCCGCAGAGCGGACGCTGTCCATCATTCATGCGATGGAACAGGCGGGGAATGACAACATTATGTTCACCCGCTTTCTCGCCAGCCAGCATCCGGAAGGGGTCTGGGAGAACTACAACAGGGAGAATCGGGAGGTAAACGACAGTGTCTGGGATAATGAGATGCTGCCGGAATTTGCACAGGTGCTTAGGAAATACCCGCTGTACACCAAGAGCGTGTATTCCTCCCTTGAGATTCCGGAGGTTCTTACGGCTGCAAAAAAGGCAGACCGGGTGGTCATCACCGGTGTTGTGGCGGAATGCTGCGTGCTTTCCACGGTTTTTGCACTGATCGATGCGGGAATTTACGTGATTTATCTGACAGATGGGGTATCCGGTCTGGACCGGGACAAGGAAGCTGCCACGGAGTTGGTGCTGTCGGGGCTTTCACCGTTGCATCTTAGCATGATGACGGTGGAAGAATATTGTTCTGTTCACGGGTAGGTATTTTCGGTACCGGAATATTTGCAGACTTTTTGATATGTATTATTTACAAACTTTTCCAATATGGTACAATTGAATAAAAGGTGAATTTTATGATATGCAATGTTGGGGGATAATATATGAAGTTAAGCAGTTTCTGGGAAAAGGATGGAAGAAAAATCGCATCCATCATAGAGACTTTTGACCGTCTTTCTGACAATTCTCATATATGGGTGACGGATCTGAAGGAAAAGCAGACCTGGTGTACGGAGAAAACCATGAATTTGTTCGGCCTGCGTTCCCAGATGGTTCCGGATTTTGAGCACGTGATCACAAAGTTTGTTCATCCTTCTGACAGGGAGGAGTATCTGGAGGCGATCGACAGACGGCTGCAGGGGATAGATCTGGACAGGGAGCTTTGTATCCGTTTTCGCACGCGTGATGGCGTGGTTGCCATGTTCAGCTTTCATATGGAGGGGGTCTGCGATGACAATGGGATACCGGAATATCTGGTGGTTCTTTTCAACAATGAGAATGAATTCCGGGAAATTGATGCGCTGACAGATCTGTACTCTGAGTATAGATATGTAGAGGATTTGAAAAAGGCTATTGCGAGTGGAGACAGGTTTGCGGTACTACAGATTCATGTGGAAGGATTTTCTACGTTTAATCTGATTTATGGCAGGGATTTTGCCAATGAGCTTCTGCAGACCATTGCCATAAAATTTATATATATGATGGATATGGACAAGGCGGTCTATCATCTCGATCGGGAGCGTTATGCGTTTATATTGAAAAAATCAGGCCGGAAGGAACTCCTAGAATTTGTGCGTGAGGTGCGGAATGTTCTGGATGACGGAATCATGGTGGAGGGGAAGCTGCATTCCCTTAAGATGGGTGCGGGCGCGATTCTTCTTGAAGATTATCAGGGGGATGCTTCCTCTATCTGCGGACAAGTGACCTATGCCCTGAATCATTCCGTGCGCAGGCATCAGGATCAGCTGGTAATCTTTAATGATGAGGTAAAAACTTCCCATGGTGTGGATTTTGAGCTTATGAAAGTGATTCATCAGTCTGTTTGCAATGGCTGCGAGGGATTTCGTCTGGAATATCAACCCATCGTTGATTCCGGTACAGGGCATATTGTGGGAGCGGAGGCACTTGTGCGCTGGCAGATGGAGCCCTATGGGAAGGTGACTCCTTCCATGTTTATCGAGTGGATGGAGACGGATCCCAGTATGTATGAGCTGGGAAATTATGTGCTTCGGAGGGCACTTTTGGAGACCGGGGAAATTCTTAAGTATCAACCGGATTTTTTCATCAATGTGAATATTTCAGTAAAACAGCTGGAGCGCCAGGAGTTTCGTGGGGAGGTACTGGAAATCCTGGAGGAAACCGGATTCCCGGCAGATCACCTGTGTATGGAGTTGACGGAACGGTGTAAGGGTTTTCCGATAGACCTCTTGTGTGAGGAGGTTCAGTTTCTCCACAGCCTTAACATCAGGGTAGCAATGGATGACTATGGGACAGGAAGTGCTTCTTCACACATTGTCATGAATGTTCCCATGGATGAGATTAAGATCGATATGAGTTTTATCACCGATATCATTGGTAATTCCAAAAATCAGGCAATGGTACAGACCATGGTGGATTTTGCCAACAAAACAGGTATGGCAACCTGTCTGGAGGGGGTTGAAACAGAGGAACTGCAGAATTATCTGCGGGAATATCACGCCACCTGGTTTCAGGGGTATTATTATTCGAAGCCTGTTTCGGTGCAGGGATTAAAAGGATTGATAGAAGAACAGTCTTCCTGAAGAAGTGGTCATGCGAGGCTGGAAAATCCTGTAAAGGAGTATTTTAGTGAAGACACAGATATTACTGGTGGAAGATGATAAAATGATCGTGGAGACCCTGACGGAGTTCCTGCAGGGAGAAGACTTTGCGGTGTCAGCGGTGGATGGCCAGTCGAAAGCGCTGGAGCTGGTGGAAGAGAGGCCTTTTGATCTGGTGCTTTTGGACATTGCCTTAAAAGATGGAAATGGGTATGCCGTGTGCCGGGGGATCAAGGAACTGCGGGATATTCCGGTAATTTTTCTGACGGCGTCTGACGATGAATTTTCCGTGGTAACCGGGCTGGATCTGGGGGCAGACGATTACATCGGCAAGCCCTTCCGCCCCAGGGAACTGGTGTCCCGGATGAAGAGTGTGCTGCGCCGATACGGAAAATCTCAGACGGTGGTGAAGTTTTCTGATGTGACCATCGACACAACAAAGCTTCTGGTAAAAAAGGGTGGAGAGGAATTGTATCTTTCTGCTTTGGAATACCGGATTCTGTTGCTGTTTGCCACCCATCCCGGGCAGGTGTTTACAAGAAACCAGCTGCTGTCGGAGCTGTGGGATATGGCAGGAGAATTTGTGAATGACAATACCCTGACGGTTTATATCAAGCGGCTCCGGGAGAAGATCGAGGATGAGCCCCAGAATCCGAAGCTCATTAAGACGGTGCGGGGCGTGGGGTATGTGGGAATAAGGGAAGAATAGCATGAGATATCATATTTCAGATTATTTTCGGAATCCGGAAATCAGGCACCAGCTGGCGGCCTTTTTCTTATTGGGAACTGTTGTGGTGGCCGGAAGTTTCCTGCTGTGGCGGGACGGGGGTTTTCCGGTTTTATTGATATGGTTTTTTATGGGGATTTTGCATTTTGCGGAATCCTTTTTTCGATACCGTAAAATTGCGGAGCTTGCAGCAGTGATCGATGATATCCTGCACGGAAAAGATATGGCATTGCTGCGGGAAGTTTCCGAAGGGGAGCTTAGCATTTTGGAGAGCGAAGTCAACAAAATGCTGATCCGGCTGCGGGAGCAGAACTTAAGGCTTAGCCATGATAAGCAGTATCTGGCAGATTCTCTGGCGAATCTGTCCCACCAGCTGAAGACTCCGTTGACTTCTATGAATCTTCTAGTGACCATGGGGGAGAGGGAAAGTGCATCGGAAGAAAAACGTCTCGAGTATGATAGTAAAATCCGGGCACTTCTGCAGAAAATGCAATGGCTCATAGATGTGCTGTTGAAAATTTCCAAGCTGGATGCAGATGCGGTGGTATTTGAGCAGAAAGAATATCCTCTGCGGGAACTGGTGCAAAAGGCGGATGCGCCCCTGGAAATCGCCATGGAGCTGAAAGGAATTACACTTGAGACAGAGATTACAGAGGAATCATCTTTTTCCGGGGATATGAAGTGGACTTCCGAGGCGGTAGAAAACATTGTCAAAAACTGTATGGAACACACGCCTGCCGGTGGTAAGATTATAATGACCGGCCGGGAAAATGCGGTGTTCTCAGAACTCGTCATTACAGATAACGGAGAAGGAATTCCAGAGGAGGATCTACCTCATCTCTTTGAACGGTTCTACAAGGGGAAAAACAGCAGCGAAGAAAGTGTGGGAATCGGTCTGGCATTAGCCCATATGATCGTTACGAAACAGAGAGGGACGTTGAAGGCAGAAAACCGCAGGGAAGGCGGGGCACGGTTTACCATTCGCTTTTATAAATGTACTTTGTAAAAACTTAGTGAGAAATCCTTTATGTGACAGAACTGTCACTTTATAGTCACGATATACTCATCTGAATCCCGTATGATTACTGAGAATGATAGTGAAATTTGTTGTTGAAATCCCAAATTTCGGAATTATCTCCCTGAATCAAAAGCCCATCTATTGGCTTGATTCAGAGACTTCTCCGGATTGTAGGGTTTTCAAGATACAATTTCAAAAGCAGAAAAGAAAGGATTTATGAAAATATGAGTATGATTCAGGTAGAAAATCTCTGCAAAACCTACGGCCAGGGGGAAAATCAGGTAAAAGCCTTAGACCGGGTCTCCTTCTCCGTGGAAAAAGGTGAATTTATCGCTATTACCGGGCCTTCCGGTTCCGGAAAATCCACACTTCTCCACATTCTGGGGGGCGTGGATACCCCTACAGAGGGGAAGGTGTATGTAGATGGCATCGATGTGTATGCTCAGCGGGAGGAAAAACTGGCGGTATTCCGGCGCCGGGAGGTGGGGCTGATCTATCAGTTTTACAATCTGATTCCGGTGTTTGATGTGGTGGAAAATATGACGCTGCCGGTTCTGATGGATCACAGGAAAGTAAACGAAGAGCGGCTGCAGGAGCTTCTGGATCTGCTGGGACTGCGGGGACGGGAAAGACATCTGCCCAACCAGCTTTCCGGCGGCCAGCAGCAACGGGTATCCATCGGCCGGGCGCTGATGAATGCCCCGGCGGTGGTGCTGGCGGATGAGCCAACGGGAAATCTTGACTCCAAAAACAGCCAGGAAATCATGGATCTGCTCCGCACCTCCAACGAGCGCTACCACCAGACCCTGATGGTCATCACCCATGATGAAAATGTGGCATTGCAGGCCAAGCGGATCATCAGTATCGAAGACGGGCATATCGTAAGAGATGAGGTGATCCGGTAATGAAAAATATATTTTTCCAATATGCGGCAAAAAGCCTGAAAAAGAACCGGGTCCGCACGCTGGTGACGATTGTGGGAATCATTTTGTCCACCGCCATGCTGACGGCAGTTACGACGATGATTTCTTCGGTCCAGGCATACGGAATTGCCTACGAGTCGCAGAAGCTGGGGGATTGGCATGTCAGCATCCGTGACATGGATGGAGGTGACAAAGAGGAACTGGAAAAGGACAAACGGATTTCGAGGATTTATGAGCTTCAAAATGTCGGTTATGCCCAGCTGAAGGGATCCCTCAATCCCTATAAGCCCTATCTTTGTATTCAGGGAATGGATCAGGGCTTTGCAGAGCATATGCCCATTCACCTGACAGAGGGCAGGATGCCGGAAAGTGACACGGAGCTTCTGATTCCGGTGCATGTGGAGGACAATGCCGGGGTAACCTATCAGCTTGGGGATACGTTGACACTTTCCGTTGGAATCCGGGAAACAAAAGGCGGAATTTTGCTTTGGCAGGACAGTGCGCTGCTGGTGGCAGAAGATGAGGATAAGGATGCTGAAGAGGAACAGGTAAAATGTTTAGAACACCTGGCGGAAACAGAGCAGAAAACCTATCAGGTGGTGGGCTTTTATGAGCGGCCTTCTTTCGAGAATTATTCTGCACCGGGTTACACGGCGCTGACCCTTGCCTCCGGTGATGGAAGACTGGGCTGCTACGACTGCTATGCGGTAATGAAGCATCCATACCAGGCCGCTGAATTATCTAATGAGTGGGTTGAAAAGGGAGATGATATTTCTATCAGCTGTAACAACCCTCTTTTGCGGTTTTGCGGAATTTCCACCCAGAATGATTTTAATTATCTCGTATATGGCATGGGTGGAATTCTCATGGTTATCATTGTGTTTGGTTCTATTGCATTAATCTATAATGCCTTTGCCATTTCCGTCAGTGAGCGGACAAAGCAGTTTGGACTTTTGGCTTCCGTCGGAGCCACCAGAAGACAGATGAAGCAGTCCGTCCGGATGGAAGCACTGATCCTGTGTATGATAGGAGTGCCTCTTGGAGTTCAGGCGGGAATCTGCGGCATTGGAATTACCATATCCTTTTTCGAGGATTCCATGAGTTATCTGATCGGTGTGGATAATGATTTGAAATTCAAGTTGTCGGTATCTGTGACCGCAGTGGTAATCGCAGCAGTGGTGGGAAGCCTTACGGTATTGGTTTCTGCCTGGCTTCCCATGCACCGTGCCTTAAAACTTTCTCCCATTGAAGCCGTCCGGAAGAAAGACGATGTACGCCTCACAAAGCGACAGGTAAAGATTCCCGGCTGGGTCAATCACTTTTTTGGTCTTTCGGGGATGATCGCCTGGAAGAATTTCAAGCGGAACAAAAAGAGATATCGTTCCACAGTGGTATCGCTGGTACTGAGCATCCTTCTTTTTGTGACGGCAGGAAGTTTTTCCGATTATTTTTTCCGTGGTTTTATGGAAACGGCTGAGACCAGCCGGTACGATGTCAGCGTTATGTTTTTCAATGATGAATATGAACGTGTAGATAAAGGCATGGCACTGGCAGGTCAGGCACTGGGCAGCAGCCCTACATACGAAACGGTCTATTACGAGGATTCGGATCTGTGGGTGGAGAGAGAGACGTTGACGGATTCTGCAAGAAGCCTGGTGGAGCAGGAGGAACAGGAGCTTTTCGAAGCGTCGGAGCGTATGGGGGATGACATGGCAGCAATCTCCGGCTGTATACAGTTCCTGCCGGAAAATGTCTATCTGGATCTGCTTGATTTTTATGGACTGGATCGGGAAAACTATCTTGGGAAAAAGTTCCCGAAGGCCATTGTTTTAAACAATATCACGAATAGCTCTTCAGCGGATCAGGAAACATTATCGGTGCTTACTTCTTCCTGTCAGGAGCTTACCCTGCTGACGGAGATAGATGAGAAGGAGACAGAGCAAAAGCTTTCCATCGGGGATCTGGTGAACAATACGCCGGGATGGAAAGCAGAATTTTCCGGGGAGTGCCTGACGTGGCCGGGAGGAAATTACCAGATTCAGATCATGTATCCTCTGTCTGCGAAGGAACTGCTGAGTGGATGCATGGTTCAGGGAGCCGTTTATCTGAATGCCCAGGATCACGCAGCAGTGACAAAATGGCTGGAGGAAAATGTTACAGGAAATGTGGATGTCTACGACGCCGCAGAAGATGAGGTGCAGCAGAGGATGCTTCTGTTGATGCTGAATGTGTTTAGTCTGGGTTTTATCATACTGATTTCCCTAATCACGGCAGCCAATGTATTCAACACCATCTCCACCAATATGGGACTGCGTCAGCGGGAATTTGCCATGTTGCAATCCGTGGGCATGACACCGAAGGAGTTCAAACAGATGCTGAATTTTGAGTGTCTGATCTACGGGACGAAGAGTCTGGTCTATGGCTTTTGCGTCACGCTTCCGGTTACCATGCTTATGTATTATATCGGGAATGAGAAGAGCTTTTCCGGATTTTATCTGTCCTGGCGTTATGTGGTGATTTCTGTGCTCTGTGTGTTTGCAGTGGTGTATGCCACCATGCTCTATGCGCAGGCCAAGGGAAAGAAGGAGGATATCGCTGAGGTACTGAAGAACAGCGATTGATATAACTGCTTTGAGTCAAAACTGTCGAATTTCTTGATGTGCAGTTTACAAAGCAATTTGTGCGGGGATTCCATCCGGGATGTGCTAAAAGCCCACATAGAAGTAAGACAGATTAATCCGACTTAAATTTGATCAGAGAATTGGAAGAAAATGATAAGGTTGCTACGGCATTGGATAAAGTGAATGAACAAACAGGAATTCTTCCAATAAAGAAATACAATAGTGAATCCGCGCTCAATAATTTTTATGATTATATGTATTGTTACACCCATACGGATATTGGAAAAGCTCTGAGAATTTATAAAGCGCGTTGGAAGGACATGTATGAAGAGAAGACTGGAGAGTTATACATAAATAAACAATCATCAATCAAATTAGCCCACTGGAATCATATCATCACAATTGATCCAGTGGGCTAATTTGTTTTATTCTCCCGGTATTACTTCCGGAACCTCAGCTGATACATCATCCTGCGGAACCCAGATGCCGTTTTCGCCCCAAGGCTGGAGCATCTTTACCTGCCGCACGGTGCCGTCCTCCGGAAATGTGATTTTTACGAAAACCTTATCTCCTTCAGAAACCTTTTCAAGCTGCACTTTATTCTCATTGTCTAAGAGATTCAAAAGATATTGTGCAGAGCGGACGGGATCCAGGAGCGGATCGTTTCCTTCCATACGGTAACATGCGGATCGGATTCTATTGCATAGTACAAAATCTCTGCCGTCTGGTTTTTTGTATCCACGGAATACGGCATATATCCGGTATCGCCGGCGGCGTCTGCTCCGGACCAGGATTTTTCTCCCCATGGCCATGGACTGGAGCCTCCGAAATCACCATTTACCAAAAGCTGTTGTTTGGTCAGGTCATCCTGTGCTTCTTCGGCCGGGTTCGTCAGTACAAAGCTTTGCCCATCCTTTACCTTGATATAGGTAAAATTATCGGAGTCTTTTGCTATAAAATAGATGCGGTTTCCCTTGATGCGGAACCGATTTTCTGTATCATCTCCCGCATCAACATTTCCCTTCATCGTCAAAATTCCATTTTTTATGGAATAGTTTCCGAATCCCAGATAACTGCTGAGAGGACCCTCATAGTATTCGTAGGTTCCATCCTCCCAGAAGGTGATGTTGAAATCAGCCAGTACAAAGCCAGATTCTTCATTGTGCTCATAGGAGTATGTGCCGAATACAAATTCCGTCTGGTTTGTCAGGCAGACCACGGCAGCAATTGCAAACAGAACGGCAGCGATTGCCGCCACCCAGGTATGCGGTTTTTTGAACTTCAGCACATGTTTGATCCGTTTTCCGGCGTCTCCCTCGCCAAAAGCCACCGGGGCAAAGGAATAGGGATGACGCTCCATGGCAAATGCCAATAGTGACTCACTGTAGCCTTTTTTGATCTCGTTCCCGAAGGAGGCAATCACCGCTTCATCACAGCTCATCTCCATGTCCCGGACCATATAGAAAAAGGCGAGCCATGCCAGCGGATTCCACCAGTACACTGCAAGGAGCACAAAGGCCAGCATCTTCCACAGTGGGTCGAGCCGCCGGATATGGCAGCACTCATGTGCTAAAATATATTGCTGCTGCTGTTCTTCCATCCGAAACGGAATGTAGATATTAGGTCGGAAAACGCCAAGTACAAATGGGGATGGGATCTGGTCACATTCCCAGACCCGGGCGGTTCTTCCGGAAGGATGTATTACGTTTGTCTTTTCTGCCTGCGGTTTACATATGGGCAGAGCTTTCTTTAGAATTACCGCTGTGCGGACAAGCTTCCGGCATTTCACATAGGAGTAAATTCCGTAAAACAGCATCAATCCAAAGCCTGTCATCCATACAAAAAACAATACTGCAAGTACCGGTGCTGTGGTGTTCATTGCCGGAGTGGCTGTCAAAGAAACCGACGGATTCCCGGCAGCAGTTCCGAAATTCTGTGAAGCGGCAGTTACCTGGGTTTGTACAGATGTGCTGTTCATCTGCTGTGAAAGGGTATGAATAGTTTTTGTGCTATTTTCAAATGGCTGGAACAGATTAAACAGGCTGAAACGGGAGGCAACCGGCAGGTCAAACAGCATACGGATGCCTATGATCGCCCACAGCCAGTACGAATATTTCTTCGGATATTTCCGAAGCAGAAGCCGGACGGCAAACACTGCGAGAATCACCATTGCCACCATCCCGTTCCGCTGTAAGAATGCGAGGAAAACTTCGCTCGCTTTTTCCAACATAGGCTACTCCTCTCTATGCTCATCGATTAATTTCTTGAGCATCTTTGCTTCCTTTTTGGAAATCTTCTTACCACCTAAAAAGGCGGCGACAAATCCCGGCAGGGAACCATCAAATGTGCGGTCCACAAAATAGACAGATTCATCTGCCTGCACTTGTTCCTTGGTAATTAATACAGAAACAGTTGCATCCTCGTTGGCAATGTATCCCTTCTCACACATTTTGCGAATTACGGTGTATGTAGTGGATTTCTTCCAGCCCAGCTGCTCATGGCACAGCTTCACAAGCTCTCCGGAATTTACAGGGGCATGGCCCCATACCACGCACATAAAACGGTAATCACTGTCACATAATTTTACATATTCCATTTTGTTTATCTCCTGATCCTTTTGGTTTATGGCCATCAACCTAATTGAAGTCTACACCCATAGACTTGATTTGTCAAGTGTCATTTTGTTCTTTCATCATTTCCTCAAATTGTGCAGATATCCGGTCAACTGCCTGTAAGACCTGTGCGGAGCCGAACCGCGGAATATTCTGTTTCTGCGCATAAAAGCTCCCCTGCACCTGGTAGGTCAGAAGTACATGAAACATAACATTGTCCTTCAGATGGGGATATTCTTCCAAAATATATTCCTTGATGCCTTCCTCAATGCGCATAGGCAGAATGGACGCCTGGCCTCCGGAAAACAGAATATCCACCAGACTTTTGTGGGCATAGAATGCGTCTATCAGCTCTCTGGTGAATCTTGTGGAATCCGTTATACAATAAGATGGGTTGCTGATTCCATTTAAAATATTGGCAACAACTTCTCTCTGCAGATAATCCGATAAATCATAGATGTCCCGGTAATGCAGATAGAAGGTTGCCTTGCTTACTTCTGCCAGATCTGTCAATTCCTTGATTGTGATTCGCTCCAGGTCTTTTTTTGCCCGAAGCTCCAAAAAGGCATTGCGCAGAGCCTTCTGTGTTTTTCTTGTTCTTAAATCCATAGCTGCACCTTTTCTTTACTGTTTTTGACTTCTGTCTATTATTTGACTTTTATCTAAAATTGAAAATTGTTTTTTGCACAGATACATGTTATTTTCTTGCCATAATTAGTATAAAGACTTTTTAGACAACCGTCAATTATCATGGAGGAATGTAAAATGGATACTTACGGATTTTATACCGGACAGGTTTTTGATGCTTATGAATGGCTTGGTGCACACATTGGAGGGGATGGCGTAACTTTCCGTACTTTTGCGCCGAATGCTGCCGGCATACAGGTACTGCATGGCGGAAGAGAGATCTCTATGAATCAAATCATTGATGGCAACTTCTATGAGGTAACCATCCCGGATGCCAAAGCAGGTGATCCCTATGAATACCGCATTTTCAAGCAGGGTGGACGCTATTATACGGACCATTGCGACCCATATGGTTACGGCATGGAACTTCGCCCAAACCACAAGTCCATTATCCGGGATTTAAACGCATACAGGTTTGATGATGCAGCGTGGATGAAACAGAGGAGCAATTGTCTGGATCGTCCCCTGAATATCTATGAAATCCATGCCGGTTCCTGGAAAAAGCCGGGGGAACAGCAGGAAGACTGGTATCGCTACGATGAACTTGCAGATCTTTTGATTCCATATTTAAAGGAAAGCGGATACAACTATATTGAACTTATGCCCATCAGCGAGCATCCCTGTGATGAGAGCTGGGGATATCAGAATACCGGATTTTTCGCACCCACCAGCCGTTATGGTACGGCAGAAGATTTCATGCGTATGATTGACAGGCTTCACCAAAATAAGATTGGAGTGATTCTTGACTTTGTTCCCGTACATTTTGCGGTAGACTACTATGCTCTGGAGCAGTACGACGGCTCTGCGCTGTATGAATATCCGCACAATGATGTGGGGGTCAGTGAATGGGGCAGCCATAACTTTATGCATTCCCGGGGAGAAGTCCGCTGCTTTCTGCAATCTGCTGCGGATTACTGGCTGAAAAAATATCACATTGACGGACTTCGCATGGATGCCATCAGCCGGATGATCTACTGGCAGGGTGACGAGCGGCGTGGTGTAAACGGCAATGCCGTAGAATTCCTAAAGGTCATGAACCGTGGCTTAAAGGAGCGCAATCCGGGATGTCTTTTGACTGCTGAAGATTCTACCAATTTTCCGAGTGTTACCCGATCTGTAGAGGAAGGCGGACTTGGTTTTGATTATAAATGGGATATGGGCTTTATGCATGATACGCTGGATTATTTCCAGACGCCTCCGGAAGGGCGGACAAATAAATACCACCAGATTACATTTTCCATGATGTACTATTACAATGAACATTATCTGCTTCCATTTTCCCACGATGAAGTGGTCCATGGGAAGGCAACCATACTCCAGAAAATGTGCAACGATTACGAGGTCAAGTTTCCGCAGGCCCGGGTGATGTATATGTACATGATGATGCATCCCGGGAAAAAGCTGAACTTTATGGGAAATGAATTCGGTCAGCTTCGCGAGTGGGATGAAAAACGGCAGCAGGACTGGCTTCTCTTTGGATATGACAAACACAGAGCTTTCTATCGATATATGTGTGAACTGAATCACCTGTATCTGAATCATCCGGCATTGTCAGCATGGGATTACAATCCGGAGGGATTTACGTGGATCGACTGCCAGCAGGAAATCCGTTGTGTGTACAGTTTTGCACGCAAATGCGGTACAGAACAGCTTATCACCGTTCTGAATATGAATGGATGGAAACAGGATTTCTATTCCATCGACCTTCCTTCCACGAATGTGGAAGTCCTGCTCTACAGCGACTGGAAACGCTTTGACGGTGCAACAGAGGATTGGGAACTTCCCTGCACAGTTTCAGAGGGAAAATTGAACTGTGTATTGAATCCGTTCTCCGGGTTTGTCATCCGCTGTCTGTGATGGTGACGATCTCATTGGAGAAGCTTAGCAGAGCAATGCGGCTGGGAGAAACGGTAAAGCAGCTTGCACGAGCATTACATTGCAAAATGGGGGAACTTCTGTAGTATGTTTTAAGGGTGATTGCTATTTCTACATCCCAATGTTAAAATAAATGGAAAAAGGGAGGCAGGCTATGCAGTATTTGATGTGTAAAAATCAAAAGGTATTAAATACAGAATCCTATGAGATAGAGATCCCTGAATTGCTTCCGGGTTATCTTATGTCGAAGGGAGCATCAAATGAGACCTTTCACCAGTGGATGAAACTGCGGTACTCCTCTTCGTCAAATACATTGGCACGGAAACTGCAGGGGCTTGCCTTCGGACAGGGCAACAGACAAAGAATCAACAGGCTTACCCATGCATTGAGTTTTACAGACTGCTATTGGCTGAAGGAAGAATCGGAGCGGGTTACCTTCCAGGAAATCAGTCCATATTATACGAAATTCTGGGATGGAACCACTCCTTTTCACGCAGAGGCTGCTCCGACATTATATACAGACGGCTTTTTGCCCAAGGAATGGCTGCAGTCCGGAGAACTGTATAAAAAGGGAAATTTGGGGATTGAAATTGCCTGCATTGAGCTGTGCAAACGCTGCGGGATTCCGGTGGAGGACGGAAAGCTGGCAGAGGAGGGAATTTGTGTTGTAAATTTTACAAATCCTTCTGTATTTCTGGAAAGTGCAAAGGCCTCAGGAAGAATTGATGAGTATGATTTTACGGATGATGATATCCTGCGGGAATTCGGAAAACAGGGCGTGCAGATGCTTGTCATTGATGCAATTATCGGAAATGGGGACCGGCACGCCGGTAATTTCGGCTATCTGCGTGATAGTGATTCCGGGGCGTATCTGGGTATGGCTCCTCTGTATGATTTTGACCATGCATTGGATGCAGCCGGTTATGACAAAAAGGATATCCTAATGTCAGACATGCTTGATGCCTGCACAGAATATTATGGGGAAGTGGAGCGTGTGTGCAGGATTGCCTGCGAAGATGCAAATGAGATCTTCAGCAGGCGTGCCGCGTTTATTTTGAAGCAGCTAGCAAAAAATTAGAACTGCTATTTCACATAATTGGTGTACCATGCCATCTTAGAATAATCTTCATTGTAATAGTTAAAATCGCAGAGATAGTACTCCTCGTTGGAGGATGATCTGAAATAATAAAATGTCACTTCATCCTCCGGACTTTCAGGGATGTCCGCACCGAGTACATGAACAACTCTGTCAAGGTCTGCGCCGGTGTCTTTGAACACGCCTTTCTCTGTTCTTAAGAAAACCGCATTCGCGTCAGTCTGCATATGGGCCATTTCCGTATAGTAATCCACACTCTCATCCTGGGGATCCCGCCATGTGATATCTGGTAAAACGATGCTTCCGTAATGTTCATTATTCCAGTAATCTTCGTATTTGTTTCCACCTGCATAGATCGTAAATCCATCCAGACGGGAATTCAGATTTTCTTCCTGAATTGCTTTGGCGCAGGCAATTGCTGCTGTTTTTGCAGATGCTGCATCGGGTGAATATAATATCAATCGATCATGATCTTTTCCATGGTGCTGCTCATTTCATAATCAAAATCCTGCAGCTTATCGTGCAGGACAACAACAGACTGTTCATCCGTCCGGCTTTCTGAAACGATCGTGCAGTCGCCATATGTTCTTTTCGCTTCTTGATACAAGGATTTAGGGTCTTGGACTTTACCGCAAGCCGTCAGAGTCATTGAAAATAGTATTACCAACACAAGCAGCAGCTCATATTTTTTCCACATTTTACACCTCTCTATTTTGCAGAAGGGATTGGATACCTGTTCCATAATCCCAAAATAAATCCTGATAACAGGAGTTGGCGGATGCCGTTCTGTTTACAAGTTTAGCTTAATTAAATAGAAAAGACAAGTGAAAAGAGATTAAGATTTGATGGAATCGGGCAGTATTGTGCTGCAGAGATTCTGAACAATGCCATTGAGCATTCCCGGGGAAACAGACTCGGCATTGTGGTGCAGAGTAACGCGT
>ONEJ01000032.1 GCA_900316805.1 uncultured Lachnospiraceae bacterium | reverse complement strand
TTTCATGGGCAGAGGTGGATTCGAACCACCGAAGCAATTTGCAGCAGATTTACAGTCTGTCCCCTTTGGCCACTCGGGAATCTGCCCGTCTAAAATCCTGTCAGGCAATCGTCCACCTGACATTTACAGATTATAACATAGCCCTTTCTACTTGGCAAGCAAATCTTTTATAGACAAAGTAAAAAGACAGCTACAATCGCTGTCTTTTTAGGAGAAGGTATTTTTACTATGGGGTATAGCAAAAACTTTATATAATGTATTGGGGGGTTTTACGGTTATTATAATACCATGGTACGGCAGATAAGTGTGAACAAATCGCACAATTTTTCAAGTCATTTTCTGTACACATTGTACAGTACTAAAGTCTGATTTTTCTGGGAACCACCGAAATTCTGCACAATCTCCCTCTGATACTGCTCCATTTCTTGTGATGTGGCAGGGCACCGGCATCTATGTCCGGTATCAGACTTCGGCTCTTTTGATGTTTTTTGTTCATTCGCCGGCCGGACACTTCCAGCCTGGAGGCCACCCGGGGCAGACTCCAGGCCGGAAGTGTCCGGCCGGCGAATATACACAAACTTAGAAAAAAAGACAGCTACGATCGCTGTCTTTTAGGAGAAGGTATTTTTACTATGGGGTATAGCAAAAACTTTATATAATGTATTGGGGGTTTTTACGGTTATTATAATACCATGCCCGGAAGGAAAAGTGTGCACAAACATCACAAAAGTTTGCATTTGTTTTTGTGAATTGTGCACAACCTTTCTTACACAAACAGTGCTTCGAACTCTTCTCTGGTAATTTTTTCTTTTTCCAAAAGAAGCTGGGCACAGCGGTCTAACACATCCCGATGCTCTGCAATGATCTTCTTGGCCTGTGCATAGGCTTCGTCGATAATGCTCTTGACCTCTGCATCAATTGCTGAGGCAATGCCCTCACTGTAATTATGGGCATGGGCAAGATCCCGCCCGATAAATACCTCGTCATCATCATCCTTATAGCAGATCAGGCCGATATTCTCGGACATGCCATAGCGGGTGACCATATCCCGCGCCATCTGGGTTGCCTGCTTGATATCCTGGGAAGCGCCTGTGGTAATATCGTCAAAAACCAGTTCTTCCGCCACACGGCCCCCCAGATCTACAATGATCTCCTGCTTCATACGTCCCTTGGAATTAAACATCTCATCCCTCTCCGGAAGCGGCATCGTATATCCTGCCGCCCCTGCGCCGGTGGGAATAATGGAAATCGTATGCACCGGTCCCACATCCGGAAGCAGGTGGAATAAAATTGCATGGCCGGATTCGTGGTAAGCAGTAATTTTCTTTTCCTTCTCAGAAATAACACGGCTCTTCTTCTCCGCGCCAATCCCCACCTTCACAAAGGACTTCTCAATATCTGCCTGTACCACGTAAGCACGGCTATCCTTCGCAGCGTAGATTGCCGCCTCGTTCAAAAGGTTCTCCAGATCCGCCCCGGTAAAGCCTGCCGTGGTCTGGGCCACACGCTTTAAGTCAACGTCATCGCCCAGTGGCTTATTCTTGGCGTGAACCGCCAGAATCTCTTCTCTTCCGGCCACATCCGGTCTTCCCACAACAATCTTCCGGTCAAAGCGTCCCGGACGCATGATGGCCGGATCCAGAATATCCACACGGTTGGTTGCCGCCATAACTATGATTCCCTCATTGACACCAAAGCCGTCCATCTCCACCAGCATCTGGTTTAAGGTCTGCTCACGCTCGTCATGACCGCCGCCCATGCCGGTTCCTCTTCTTCTGGCCACCGCATCGATCTCATCAATAAAAACGATACATGGTGCATTCTTCTTGGCATCCTCGAACAGATCCCGGACACGGGATGCACCTACACCTACGAACATTTCCACAAAATCAGAGCCGGAAATACTGAAGAACGGGACTCCCGCCTCTCCTGCCACCGCCTTTGCAAGCAATGTCTTACCGGTTCCGGGAGGTCCTACCAGAAGCACACCTTTCGGAATACGGGCTCCAAGGCTCGTATACTTCTTGGGATCACGGAGGAAATCCACCAGTTCCTCCAGATCCTCCTTCTCTTCTCTAAGTCCGGCCACATCCGCAAAAGTCATCTTGTTGTCCTCCTCTGTGGACAGCTTGGCTCTGCTTTTGCCGAAATTCATCATCTTGCCTCCGCCATTGTTGGCAGCCGCATTGTTATTGAGGATCATAAACAGGATAAAAATTGCTCCGAAGATCAAAAGATACGGAAGGAGTGTCATGATCCAACTTTCTGCCGGCACATCCTCCAGAATATAGGAATCAAAGGACTCCTCCTCCATCAGCTTCTGCATCTCATTGACATCCGATGCATATAGTATCGTCTGGGTACCATCCTTCAGATGAATACGAAGACTTCCGGTAGGAATCTCCCGGTTCTGTTCCACTTGGACCGATGCCACGTTATCCTCCTGCAGGTCCTTTTGAAAATCAGCCCTGGTATAGCTGCTGGCAGCGGTATTGCCGCTGACCCAGTACCAGATAAAAATTACGAGCAGGATCAGTACAATATATATACCAAATCCATGAAATCCGCTTCTATTTTTTGTATTCACTGTGTTTCTCCTTTTCTATTCTACATCCTCCACAAATCCAATATAGGGAAGATTGCGGTATCTCTGGTCATAATCCAGACCAAAGCCCACGACAAATTTGTCGGGAATGACAAAACCGGTATAGTCCACATGGAGGTCACCCACCGTACGTCTATCTGGTTTGTCCAAAAGCGTGCAGATGGTCAGCGTCTTGGGATTTCTGCTCTCAAGCAGCTTTGACAACCGGCTTAGGGTGTTACCGGAATCTACGATATCCTCTACGATGATCACGTTCTCCCCCTCAATGGAATGTTCCAGATCCTTTTTGATATTGACCACACCGGAGGATCTGGTCTGTGCTCCATAACTGGACACGCACATAAAATCAATGGTCATGGGCAGAGCAATCCGCTTCGCCAGCTCCGTAGTAAAAAATATGGAGCCCTTCAAAATACAGACCAGATACACCGATTCTCCCGCAAACCGCTCCGTGATCTGCGCTCCAATCTCTGCAATTCTGCGGTTTAACTGTTCTTCTGTAAGGTAGACTGATATCTCATGCTTTTTGCTGTAATCCATCCGATGCGCCTCCTTTTGTATTTATTGGAGAGATTTTTTCTGCCGTAATCTCCAGAATCTGTTTTGTCGTAGGATCTACCATTGCGGATTTTCCCATCCGGCCGCCAACAATCCACAAAATCTGCGATTCCTGCGCCAACAGTACATAGTCGTCCCGCCGGTCTGCCGGGATTTTTTCTGTAATAAAATAATCGGACATCTTTTTGCTGTGCCCGTTGTCATCCATAATAAAATAATCCTTCGGTTTTCGGCTTCGAATAGAAAAACCATCTTTTATTTTATCATAATCCATCCATTTCGTATACATTTTTTGAGGAATTTCCCCGATTTTTCCCTTCCAGGGAAAAATCCGCAGTTCGAAACGGATATTTTTCACCACAACCGTCAGACAATCGAAACCTTCTTCTGCCAGCGTCTGAAGCATCTGTCCGGTAATCTCATAAGGGCCGGGCAGTTCCTCCCCCCCGCAGATTCCGGAAAAGAGGATTTCCCCGTAAGAACGGGTTGCCCACAAGCCACCGGGCAGATCAATTCTCCGCCCCGTCTGCATCTGCAAAAGAGCATCCACCGCCTGTAGATGTACCCGGGCAAGATCTTTCTTCGTGCCGGATGCCATGGCAAAGGCACGCTGGATCAGCCGCATACGCACCGCCTCCGGAAGCTTCATAAGCTCTGCGGTATCCAAAGCCACCTGCTGCTTTCCCGGATGGATCACCGCCGGCTGTGCCTGATCGGCCAGCGCATCCAGCATATCCCTGAGCTTTCCCAGATCCTCTGCCGCCCGGTTCATGTGGAGAACAGCCCGGGGATTGATCTGCGCCAGCTTCGGCAGAATCTGACTTCGAATCCGGTTCCGGCTGTAAGTAACGTCTCCATTGGTCTGATCTGTGCAGAAGGTCTGGCCCCTGCGCTCCAGAAAATGCTCTATTTCCTCCCTGCTGCACCCCAAAAGCGGGCGAATATAACAGGTTCCATTTTCATCGATCCTGCGGGGCCGGATACCGCACATGCCGTCGATCCCGCTTCCCCGTATCATCTGAAATAACATGGTCTCCGCATTGTCCTCCATATGATGGGCCAGGGCTACCACAACATTTTCCCCGCCGAATGCGAGATCCGAAAAGGCCTGATACCTGAGCATTCTTGCCGCCTCCTCCATGCCCAGATGCTCCCGTTTCGCATAGGAGGGCACATCCACAGAAACGGTCTTTAGCGGAAGCCCCAGCTGTCTGCACAGCTTTTCTACAAAGGCTGCATCCTTCCTGCTCTCCTCCCCCCGGATCCCGTGCTCCACGTGAACCACCTTCAGTGTAAAAGGAAATTCTCCCGCAAGCTCCGAAAGCACAAGAAGCATACAGACGGAATCCGCCCCACCGGATACTCCGGCATACACCATGTCCCCGGGAGCCACCATATTCCATTGTTCCATGTAGGCTTTCACCTGTTCAATCATTATTTGTCCCATATTCCGGCAGCAATCACCGTCATATCATCGAGGGCATGTCCTCCTGTGAAAAGCATCACATGTTCCATCAGCTTCTCAGCCAGAACCGTGGGGTTATGTGTCTCGATCATGGCGATCATTTCCGAAATCTTCTCCTCCGGATTTTTTACATGTAGATATTCTAACACACCATCTGTGACCATGACAAGAAAATCCCCATTGACCAGTTTGATATGGGATGCTCCCTGGGATTCCACATCGGCTGCGCCTGCCGGCAGCGTCCCCCCGGGAATCGTATATACCTCGCAGCCATGCCGTACAAAGGAAGCCGCCGCGCCGATCTTGGTCAGTTCCAGATCTCCGGTATACAGATCAATGGAAGCAAAATCAAGGGTGGAGAAGGAATCGTCCTCCCCCTTAAGTACCATGGCGGAATTCATCAGCCGAATGGCCGTGTCCGCCTCAAAGCCTGCCGTCATGAATTTCTCCATCAGATCTACCACCATATCGCTCTCCCTGCCGGCTGCCGGCCCGCTTCCCATTCCATCGGACAGGCAGATAAAATATCTTCCATCCTCCAGGAAAAACATGGAGGCATTATCCCCGCTGATGGAGGAGCCCTCCTGCTTTTGGGAAGCCGTCCCCGTCAAAAGCTCATAACAGGTATCCTCATAGGCTGTTAATGGCACCGCATCCTTTGTGAGGATCATTCTTGCGTCTTGCTGCAGCCGGAGGGCCAGACCGGTGGCCCGTTCCAGTGCTGCCCGGTAATTTCTGGTGGGTATTCCTCCTCCCCATTTGCTTCTTACCATGGCCTGGATGCTGCGCCGGCCCTTCTCATCCTCAAAAATATGCACATTCTCGGCGATCAGCCCCTTCTCCTGCACCTCAAAACCGATGCGCATCAGCAGCAGGCGGGACTGCCGGTCCACGTTTCGGCTTCCCCTGTTCCAGTCCTGCAGGGCGTCCGCCATGGCATCCAGCTGTCCTGCGATCACAAGCCTGTTCTCCTGCAGACGCTTATACCACGCCTCATTGAGTTCCATCCGGGAAAAGGCCCATATGGCTTCCTCCACCATTCCCGAATACCGCGGACATTCCTCAATATACTGCTCTTTGAGGATTTCCTCCTTGGGGCTGTGGGAAACCACCGCCATCAGCATCCTCTGAAGATTGACCGAAAGGGTTCCCGCCCTTTCCTTCCAACAGACCGCGCAGCCCTCGCAGGAGGCACAGAGCTTCCCCGTGATTTCCCTCTCCAGCACCGCCACGCTCTCATCACCGGAAAAACTCATCCGTTTTCCCGAAACCGCAAAGGCTGCCGACAGACCGTCCACAGCTTCCGCAAAGGCGCGGATTCTTCCGCCGGCATCCTCATAATTCTCCTGTTCCTGGGGTTCCCGGAAAAATTGCCGGCTTTTCCGCGCAAGAATCCCTGCCATTTCCATTCCCATCCCTGACAGATAGCGAAACAGCATCGTAAGCCCAAAGACACAGATTCCCTCCGAAAGGCCAATGACAAGCTCCCTTTGTCCCATGGAAGCAAATAACAGCCCGGAACAATCCATCACAAGGGTAATCCCTCCCGCCAGCAGCGCCACCGTCAACGTGCTGCATTTCCGGTTGGCCCACCGGTACAGATGCACCGCCATCCCGGTAATCAGCAGGATAAAGCCATACTTCACAGCTGCCCCCACCGGCATAAAATAACCGATTCCTGTCAAAAGTCCCAGATACATCAAAAAACTATGTTTCTTCTCCACCACACACCCGGCATAAAAAGCCGGAACCAGGGGATACACGCCAAGCACCGGCAGCCTGCTGCACACAAAACCAAGGATTCCCGCCAGCAGCCGCACTGCAATTCCAACCTTTCCCAGCTGTTTCTTCTTTCTTTTCTTCGCACTCATATTGCTCCTCCCATTCCAATTTTCACCGTGCAATTATACACGCCGGAGGAGTCAATACTTGTCAAATCAGATACCAGTTTTTAAAAACTTTTCCCTAAAATATCCCATGAGGAAGTTAAAAAAAGAAGAATCCTTACCATAAGGATTCCTCTTTATTCCTTCTTTTCTTTGAAGATAATTTCATTTTTGTATGTAAGTCCCAACTTGCTCTTGGCTACATCTTCAATATACTCCGAAGATTTCATATAGGTCTCAAGGTCGTCAATCTCGGAAGATCTCTGGGTCTCCTCCTCATACTCCTGCTGCAGCTCCTGTTCCTTTGCTGCATACCGGGCATCTTTTGCCCTGATCCTGCAGATCTGAACCGCCATGACTACCAGAAAGGCAAACACAATGACTGCAATGCTGACAGTGCCTGGCTTACGTCTCCTCTTTCTACTTCTACTCATTCTTTTTCCTCCGTGTTCCGGGGTTCTTTTCTCACTCTCAGTTTCATTTTAACTTTTTTACGGATTTTTTTCAATTGCTTTTTTATGGAAAGGATGATTTTCGTCAGCCACCTCATCAGCCGCCTGCTGACCAGCCGGTCATAGACCCATGCCCCTGCCACAAGCCCCAGCAGAATATAAAAACGGATAATCCCGTCGTTGTCCCGGCACAACCGAAGAAAAAAGAAAACTGATGCCGCAATCCAGTAGATCAGATCCTCCATGGAGATCCAGACAATTCCGTGGGGGAAAATTCTCCGAAACACCCGGAGAATATCGTAAACCACAAACATTACAGTTCCCCAAAGCACGGCTTTGCCAAACAGGGCAAGCTCTGTTCCAAGTCCCGAAACCGGTTTCATGAAGAAAGCAGTCTCCCCCACATACTTCCCTTCTTTTTCATCCCGGGAGTCTGGGAGTAACTGAATGCATCCACCTGTCCGTCAATATCCACCTCGCCCTTTTCCAGATCCAGCCGGCTCACGTGAAGCTCCTTTCCCTTAATCTGAAGCGTACCGCAGTCGGTCTCCATCAGAATTTCGCTTACATCAAAGGACAGAACATCCCGCACACCGGTAAATCCTCCACTCTTGCGGTCCTTCAACATGATTTTATGCGTCATCGTTGTCTTTTCATCCATAAGCGTGCCCTCCATATCACTACTATATTGGAGGCGGGCCGGTTTTATGCTAAATGTATTCGAAAAGATCCTTTGCTTCCTCTTTACGCACGGTCTCTGCCACATTCAGAACCCGGACCTTCACGGATTTCTGCCCGAAAAGAATCTCGATTTCATCCCCGGCCTTTACATTCGTGGACGCCTTGGCAGGTTTCCCCCCGATCAGTACACGTCCTGCGTCACAGGCTTCATTTGCCACGGTCCTTCTCTTAATCAATCTGGATACCTTCAAAAATTTATCAAGTCTCATATAGCCCTCTCTTTACCTAAAACAAAAACAGTGGAGCCCCCGCAGGTGCTCCACCGTGTGAATTACAAAAATTAGTTCAGGGAATCCTTTAATGCCTTACCAGCCTTAAACTTCGGTGCCTTAGAAGCCGGAATTGTGATTTCCTCCTTGGTTTGTGGATTTCTTCCTACTCTTGCTGCTCTCTCAGATACCTCAAAAGTACCAAATCCTACTAACTGGATCTTCTCGCCCTTCTTAAGTTCCTCTGCAACAACATCTGTAAATGCCTTAAGTGCTGCCTCTGCATCCTTCTTAGAAATCTCAGCCTTGTCAGCAATAGCTGCAACTAATTCTGATTTGTTCATGTCCAAATTCCTCCTATGGATTCTATAATTCGATAATTCGAGTTTCCTTCTCAAATTACTTACAAATCTATTTATACTTGTTTTTCAGCCATTTGTCAAGGAAAAAACCGATGTTTCAGCCCTTTTTCGGGGTTTAAAAACAACCAAAAATAACGAGTAAAAATCGTCAATTTGACACAAGAGAACTGCTTAATGTCATTCCGGAAATCAAATCCGTAATGGCATCTAGTTCCGACTGGCTAACAGTTTCCTTCTCCCGGACTTCTGAATCCTCCTGTTTCTTGGTATCCTTCTCCGTTTTTGTTTCTGATTCCTCTGTCTCTGTTGCCGTTGTATCCGAAGTGGCCTCCTCCTCGTCCTTAAGATTAACCACCAGCGTAGCCTCTGCAGAATTCACGTACAGATTCCGCTTCCACACATCATAGGCCGTGGTATAGATTGCCACACTGTGCTTTCCATAGGGCAGACGCAGCGTCTGTCCCACCGGCTTCTCCTCCCCGTCGATCATGAGTACTGCATCCTCCTCATCAACCAGAAACCGGATGCTTCCGTATTGCGGGCCGCTGCCCTTCAGTTCCTCCAGATCCACCGTGGTAACCTCTCCCCTTTTGATCCTCACGGATTTACTTCCACCCCAGCCGTTGTTGGCCACCGTCAACGTATATTTCCCCTCCTGCACCTTCAGTGAAAGCTCCGGTGTGATCTCCGTAAATATCTTGTCCCCCAGCTGGAGAAAGCTTCCCTCAAACAAGGTGGTATTGGTCAGCTTTAAGGTTCCCTGGGCGTTGGTAATACGCACCGACAGGATCTGCTTGTCCATGCCGATGACAGACAACACATCCCCCTGCTCGATGTCTTCCATGGATGCCTTTTTCTTTTTGGAAAACACATGGACACTGTCATCATACCGGAATTTCCGGTCTGCAATCTTTAGCATCCCAAGCTCAGGATCAATAGAAAACCTGCGGATATCCTCATACTCCCACACGGCATCCGTTACCTGCACACTGCTAAGGATCCCCTCCTGGGTTACCTGTCCTTTGGTAACTGCCATTCCGGGTTCAAAACACACAGCCGTTGTCCTGCCACCATACTTATCATAGAACTTCGTATCCATTCCATAGTAATACCGATATTCCAAACCCGTAGCGTAACTGTAGAGTATCAGGAATTCCTTCTTCACATTCATATCTGTAATCAGGAAAAATCCCATATCCCCAATGGATTGTTCCCCGGTCTGGGACTCCTCCATGGTCATCTGGGTCTGGCTCTCTGACAGAGAATGATAAAAATAAAGCGTATCATCCTCTGTCTCCTTCCCGGAGCATCCCGCCGACAGAAGCGTCATCCAAAGCAGCAAAAGCATATATGTAATTACGATGATCTTTTTCTTCTTTACCATAGCTTTAGTATACATGATTCTCAGAGAAATGAAAATAAATTTTCAAGAAACTGCTCTCTGGCGTGCTCTGCCTCCGTCAGCCGTTTCAGTTTTTCGATATCCCTCTGGGAAACCCATGCCTTATGGGAATTTCCATAATGGTTTGTGATCTTCCAGAATTTTTCCGGAAACAACAGCAGCGAATACATAAGTTTTTTCTCCCATCCCGCAAGAGATCTCTTTTTCTCATATGTTTCCAGCAAAAGCATCCCAAGCGTCGTATCCCAGTTGTTTTTTTCCATCATCTTCCGGATAAAATTACAAAGATCCCACACCTGCGGCTGGCTGCACATCCCCTCAAAGTTCACGATTCGAAGGCCCTCCGGTGTCCTCAGTACGTTGTGCTGGTTAAAGTCCCCATGGCAAAGCTTTTGTCCCTGCATTTGGTCATCCAGCTGTTCAAAAAGCTCCACCGCACGTTCTGCCTGAAGGATAAAGTGGGGATATGCCTTCTGAAAACAGCGGTCAAATTCGTTTTTTGACTTCCGCGCCTGCACATAATTTTTCATCCTTACCAGCTCCCGGTAATGCCGTTTGCACCGGTTTTGCGACTCGCCGGCCTCACTTTGCATAAATTCCGGCAGCTTCTTTGTGCACGCATCCAGCGCTCTGTGCAGTCCTGCAAGAGACGTGGCGGCCCCTGTCATATCCTGCGGCCGGCCCGGTGAGCACTCATTTCCCGGCGTGAAATCCTTCAGCCAGTACCGTGTCCCGTTTTCATCCTCCGCCACTGCCGCGCCTTCCTTTGTGAGGCAGATCTGTTCCACGGCAAATCCCCGGGCTTTTAGGTTCTCCAACACACTCCGTAAAAATAACGCCCGCTCTGCGGAGCCCCGAAAAGGGACTAAGAGCTTCATACCCTGACTGCTGTCACAAATATAGGTACCTCTTCCCTTTGTGATCTGCCTGATGTTTAGATCATATTGTTCCAATATTGCTTCCGGCTGATTATACAAAAAAATCCCTCCCATATGACCTCGCTGTACTGCTATCATATGAGAGGAAAATCTTATTTATTCTTTGGAGTTATTTGTTTATCTCCTGCTCTGCCAGAGCCAGAAGCTGTTCTCTGGTGTTCAGTTCCGGCGCATCCAGCACCTTTTCCAAAAGCCTGTCAAGTACTTCTCCCATCCGGGGGCCCGGCTGCATGCCAAGGGCGATCATATCCCGTCCGTTCACTGCAAGATCCTTTTTGGTGACGCACTGGTTTTTCTTTAAAATCTCCCGGTAAAGGCCTTCAAATTCATCAATGTATGCCAGCTTCCTGTCACGCTCATACAGGCTCTGCCCCAGCGTATCCGCTCGCTTTACCGCAAAGAGAGCCTCCATATGGTCTGCTCCGATACGATTCATCGCCCGCCTTACGACACGTTCCGAGAGACTTGGTCTTTCATCATGCCAGCGGATCAGAATACAGACGCGGTCAATGGTGTCATTGTCGAACTTCAGTCTTCTTAGAATCTGCCGGGCCATGGACTCGCCTTCCTCGGGGTGCCCCTTAAAATGATTCTGTCCTTCCTCATCCGTGGTGATACAGACAGGCTTTGCCACATCGTGAAGCAGTGTGGCAAGCCGCAGTGTTTTCTCGGGACGGATGTTCTGCAGGGCCACGATGGTATGCTCTCCCACGGTATACATATGGTGCTTGTTGTTCTGCGGCGTCTCCATCATCCGGTCAAACTCCGGCAGAAACACCTTCGTTAGCCCCAGCTCATAAGCGTCACCCATAACTCCGGGGTTGTCCGAGGTCAAAAGCTTCATCAGCTCCATCTGGATCCGCTCCGCACTGACCTTAGCCAGATTGGGCGCCAGATCCGAAATTGCCTCCCTCGTTGCCCCGTGGATAACAAACCCCAGCTGCGCAGAAAACCGAAGCGCCCGAAGCATCCGAAGGGCATCCTCCCCAAAACGCTCATGGGGATTTCCCACGCATCGGATCACACCCCTTTTCAGGTCCTCTTCCCCCTCAAAGGCATCCACCAGGCCCGTTGTCTCATTGTATGCCATGGCATTGATGGTGAAATCCCTGCGTTTTAGATCCTCCAGCAGATTTCCTGTGAAAATAACCTCCTTCGGATGACGTGCATCCTCATATTCCCCATCGATCCTGTAGGTGGTCACCTCATATCCCACGTGATCTTGCATGACCGTAACGGTCCCATGCCGGATTCCTGTATCGATGGTATGGGAAAACAGTTCCTTCACAGCCTGGGGCCGGGCTGAGGTTGTAATATCCCAGTCCTTGGGTTCTCTGCCCAGCAGACTGTCCCGGACGCAGCCTCCCACCGCATAGGCGTCATACCCCTTTGCCTGCAGTGTCTGAATTATTTGATTCACCTGTTTCGGAAGCTTCACCTTCATAAAAATGCGTAGTGTCCTTTTTCTCCTGTCTTAACAAAATAGAGCAGATCGTCCGCTTTGCGGATCAGCTCATTGATATCCTCTTCTCCGCTGACCTCACCGGCTCTGGCAATTCCGATGGAGCAGGTCACATAACTGCTCTGATCCAGTTGCACCTGATGCCCCAGATGTTCTTCAATCTGATCCTTAAAGCCGCCGGCAGCTTCGATTCTCCGGTAAATATCCTTCGCCATCTGTTCCAATTCACCCTTGTCATCGGTATTGAGGATCAGGATGAACTCATCTCCTCCGAAACGGCTGACAAATCCCCGCCGGGAGGAAACGGCCTCAAAAATGCCTGCCATCTCCCTGAGAACAATATCCCCGGTCTCATGACCATAGGTATCATTGTATGGCTTAAAATTATCCAGATCAATAAACATCAGGCCCACCCTTTGGGGCTTACCGGTAATATGGATTTCTTCCGTCATCTCGTGGATCTTCTCGTACATACCTGCGCGGTTATAAATTCCCGTCAGCATATCCGTCACTGCTGCTTCCTGCAGCTTACGGTTCATCTCATAAACTTTCAGATTCGCCTCCATACGGTTGATGGAGTATTCCATCTCCCGGAACAAAAGCTTATAAATATCCAGATCATCCTCATTGAGCATGTAGCGCTCAATGGATCCATGCCAATTGTCCTTCATCCTGACATAAGTGATCAGCAGGCTTGTAATGCTGCCATTTTTCTTAAAGGGCACCGCCGCAAAAGAGCATACCTCATCCACACCAAAATAAGAGATTACATCCTGATACTCAACAAAACTGTCACTGATCTTGGATACTGCAAATCCCTGAGAATAGGACTTCATGGCGGAACAGATTCCCCCCAGCACTTCCTTCGTCATTTTCCTCCCCGTGTCGTTATACAACACATGGGGTTCATCTTCCTGGAAACAAATATATAATGCGCAGTCCAGACTAAAACGGTTGATAAAGGTACGGATTGCATTCTGCACCATATCGGTGATTTCCATATCATTTTCATTGACATCGATCAGCTTCTGCCATGTAGAAACGAACTCTACCTGCTGCTTGCTGCTCAGATAGTCCTTCGTTACCCCCTCCTGCTTGATCAGCGCTTCCACTTCCTCTACCGAAACCTTACAAACCCGGGCGTCCTCTCCCATCTCCACGATATGCAGAAGTTCGTTCTGCAGCTCCTCATCTGTCAGGCGGTATTTTTCTTCGTGCTTCTCAAGCAGAGATTTTTCCCTCTGGTATTCTTTGTCCTTTCCGAACTTCTGGAAAAGCTCCATCCGTTGCTGCCGGAAGATATGGTAACAGAAAAACTGATTTCCCTCTGCCCGAAGCAGGAAGTCCTCTGCCTTTTCAAAAACAGCCAGAGCCGTTTCGTCTTCTCCATCCAGACGATTGAGAAGTCCCTTGGAAAAACAATAGAGAAACATATCATCGTCGCATTGTGCATAATCGTGGATGATATCCTCTTCCTTCTTTTCCTTCTCCTTCTCAATGATATAATTCAGAAACTGGCGGCAGCTGGAAAGGTATCTGTCGCAGTTAAAGCGGTCTTTCTGAAGAACACAGGCAAGTGCCAGCAGGGCGTACAGCTTTGACAGGTTGCATACCCTCAGGCTATTCAGGTGAAGCTTCTCGATTCCCTTCATGACAATCTGAAGGTCATGCTCTGCCTCTATGTAGTTTCCCTGCATAATATAATTCAGTGACCGGTTATAAAACACCTCCGCGATATCCTCCGGCAGACGAAGCCGGTAGAATATCTCAATCGCATGGTTGTAATATTTCTCTGCCTCCTGATTTTTGCCCATGGCACTTAGGTTATAGCCAATACCGGAGAAAATTCTTCCCGCGCTGGCACCATTCTTATCCTTCAACAGCTGGAAGGAATGCACCGAGTACATCATGGCAATCTCATTCATTCCATTGGTAGATGCCATCATGATGTTTTTCTGGCAGGCTTCTTCCTCCAGCTGCTCGTTTCCGATTTCCTTTGCCAGCTCCATTCCCTTTCCATAAAAGGACAATGCTTTCTTGGTCCGGTAGGCCTCTTCCAGTGCCCCGGAGTTATTGTCATATGCATAAATATAAATATGAGCCAGATGATTCTTGTAATGATACTCTTGTAATTTCCGGATCAGGTCATCTTCCACCGGAATATCCTTCACGCAGAAAAAGATATTATTCCAGCCTGACATGCGGGACATGACCCCAAGAAGTTCGGCCCGAAACACCAGCTTGGGATCTCCCCCTATTTCAGCCTTCGCCCGGGCAATCCCCGCATACTTTTCTGCCTTTTCCAGCTTCCCCTGATACATGAGACAAGTGGCCTTCAACAGGGCGCACTGGGTATGATAAAAATGATTCTTATCCGGCAGCTGTATTCTCTGCACCCGGTCCACCAATTCCAGAGCCTTTGACAGTTCGGCCTGAAGAATCGAAATGTAGGCATACAACAGATAAAAATCCCGTTTCACGCGCTCTTCCATCGGTACATCCTCGAAAGCCAGCTTATGCTCGATATCCTGGCAGTAAAACTGTACCTGGTCATAATCCAGAAACATCTGGATATGGTTGAGTTTTTCAATGGTTTTGGAATAATCTTCCCTGTAAAAGCTCTGCTTCTGCTTTCTGTGTCTGCCGGAGCTGCCAATGTGATAAACATGGTTGCTGTCCTCAAGACACTCTATGATGTGATCCCACACTTCTGAAGCTTTTTCCATACAGGAGTGCATCTCATTCACACCAAGCACGATGCCGATATTTGCGGAGGGGTTTGTAATCAGGGAATACACCAGCTCCATGGTGCTTTTCCCCGCCAGCTGAAACCGGTTGATCACAATCACCACCGGATGCTTCTGTGAAAGAGCCTTTAACATATCCGCAATGGCCTTTGTCATCCGGTACTGCTCATATTTTACCTCATTCAGAAGAACGCTCTCCTCCCGGCAGCACTCTCCCTTTTCGTAATAGCCCAGAAAAAGCTTCCTGTGCAGTTCATATACCTCACAACTCCGAAGAAAATCATCAAAATTACCGCCGTCATATTTTCGGAACATATCGCATATTGTATCCAGAAATGGCTCATAGGCTCTAGCCAGTGTCCCATATCCAAATTCATGCCAAGTAAAAAAGACCTTATCCTGCTGCTTTTGATAACGCTTTATATTCTCCAGCTCGGCAATGGAAAAATCATTGTTATAGCTTGCCATAACAATGTTTCTCTGCTCTCTGCCAATTCGGTTGTAAACCTGTTCAATTACCCCGTTATAATACTTCTGAATCATAGCGTATCCCCCTGATACAACGGCTTTCTATTATTTATTTAGTATGCCTTTCCCCAGTAAACCAGCTTATGCGCTGGCTTTCCACAGCATACACACACATCTGAAATCTGTTCCTGATCATCAAAAGGCATACAGCGGGAGGTTACCGCAAAGTCCTCCTTGATCTTATCCTCGCAGGCCTGGTCGCCGCACCACATACCACGGATAAAGCCCGGTTTATTCTCTGCAGTTTCCCGAAGTTCTTCGTAATTATGGGCATCCCAGATATGGGCATCCCTGTGTGCCTTTGCCCGGGCAAACATATCCTTCTGCACAGCCTCTAACAGCTCCGGAATCCGGCTCTCCAGTTCATCCAGAGATACCTGGATTTTCTCTCTGGTGTCTCTTCTAACCACTACACACTGGTTTGCAGCAATATCCTTCGGTCCCAGTTCTACGCGAAGCGGGATTCCTCTCATCTCCTGCTCGGAGAATTTCCATCCCGGTGTCTTATCGGAATCGTCTAATTTCACCCGGCATACCTTTGCCAGGCGTTCCTTTACTTCCTTCGCCTTGTCCAGTACGCCTTCCTTCTGCATCTGGATCGGGATTACCATTACCTGTGTCGGTGCAACCTTCGGCGGCAGAACCAGTCCCTCATTGTCACCATGTACCATGATAATGGCACCGATCAGACGGGTGGTCATTCCCCAGGAGGTCTGATATACATACTGAAGTTTATTTTCCTTATCGGTATACTGAATGCCAAAGGCCTTGGCAAATCCATCGCCAAAATTATGGCTGGTTCCGGACTGAAGTGCCTTGCCATCATGCATCAGTGCTTCAATGGTGTAGGTATCCTCAGCTCCTGCAAATTTCTCCTTCTCGGTCTTACGTCCCCGGACTACCGGCATAGCCAGAAAATCCTCACAGAAATCCGCATAAAGGTTGAGCATCTGGATGGTTCTCTCTTCTGCTTCCTCTGCCGTTGCATGAGCCGTATGTCCCTCCTGCCACAAAAATTCCCTGGAGCGAAGGAAGGGACGGGTCTCCTTCTCCCACCGAACTACGGAACACCACTGATTATATACCTTCGGCAGATCCCGGTAGGACTGAATCAGGTTCCTGTAAAAGTCGCAGAACAGAGTCTCTGAGGTAGGTCGGACACACAGACGTTCCTGAAGGGTGTTCAGACCTCCCTGTGTCACCCATGCCACCTCCGGAGCAAAGCCCTCTACGTGATCCTTCTCTTTCTCTAAAAGGCTCTCCGGAATGAACATCGGCATGTACACATTCTCCACACCGGTCTCCTTAAATCTGCGATCCAGTTCATGCTGTATATTTTCCCAAATGGCATACCCGTCGGGCTTAATGATCATACATCCCTTCACTGCAGAATAATCGATCAGTTCGGCCTTTTTCACCACATCCGTATACCATTGTGCGAAATCATCCTCCATGGATGTGATGGCCTCAACAAGTTTTTTCTCCTTTGCCATTGTTTTCTCCTTTTCTTTGGCATTTTTGCCATTGTTATGCTATTCAAAATTCCGCTTTTCGGCGAAAATCTCCGTATACATAGTATGCCAAACCTTGCTTATTGTCAAGGCTTGGCATACATTCTAAACCGCGGAAATACAAACGCGTAATAATTTATTTTCCGGAACCACATCGAACTCCATGCTCCTGCAGTCTGCCGGGTGTTCAAAATCAATGTGATAACTGCAGAGAGCCAGCTGCTCTTCCGGTGTTCCCCCATACCTGCGATCCCCACAGATGGGTGTCCCCAGATTGGCCAGCTGCACACGAATCTGGTGGTGCCGTCCGGTGTGCAGTGTAATGTCCAACAGCGCCCGCCCCGCATCCTGCCAGATCAGCTGATAATCTAAAACTGCCTTCTTAGCACCGGGCGTCCCCCTGGGTACAATATGGGACAGATTCTGCTTCGGTTCAAACAGGATCCAGTCCTCCAGTGTACCGCTTTCTTTAAGCCCCGTGGCTTTCCTAAAATCTGCCCTCTCATCCGGCAGACTCACCAACGCATAATATTTTTTTCCAAAGGAATGTCTCTGCACCTGGGCGCTTAGTTTTGCTGCTGCCTGTGTTGTCTTTGCAAACACCATAACGCCCTCTACCGGCTGGTCCAGGCGGTGAACAATACCAATATATGGCAAAGCGCCCCTGCCGGCCTTTCGGCTGGCAAGAGCGGCATGATTCCTTAAAATGCTTTCCATATCCTGTTGTCCCAGTCTTTTGGTCTGGGTTGCAAGACCTGCGGGCTTGTGGCACACCATCAGAGCATCGTCCTCATACAGAATTTCAGGTTGCTGCATAGCCTGTCCCCCTCTTTATGTTACAATTCTATCCTCAATATTTCCTTCGCCCGGCGCACCTGCTCCTGTGTGGGAGGATTCACCCCTTCCAGTCCGTAGGGAATGCCAAGTTCCTTCCACTTGTATACCCCGAGGGTGTGGTAAGGCAGGATTTCCACACGCTCCACGGTCTGCAGCGTATCGATAAATGCCCGCAGCTGCTTTAACTGCTCCTCATCATCGGTAATTCCCGGCACCAGCACGTGGCGGATCCACATGGCTTTGCCGTGGTCTGACAGGCAGCGGGCCATGTCCAGAATGTTAACGTTGGTCTGACCTGTGAGCTTCCGGTGCGCTTCCTCATCCATGTGCTTGATGTCCAGCATGAACAGGTCCGTCACCTGCATCAGTTCCTCAAACTTTGCGTAAAAAGGCTCTTCCCTGGTAAAAGGATTCCCGGAGGTATCCAGGCAGGTGTTTACGCCCTTTTCCTTCGCCAGTCGGAACAGTTCCGTCACAAAATCGATCTGTAACAGTGCTTCCCCGCCGCTTATGGTGATGCCGCCATTATTCCTCCAATAGGATTTGTAGCGGAGAGCCTTTTGTAAAACTTCCTCCGCAGAAAGCTGCTGGCCATTTGCCGCCGCCCAGGTATCCGGGTTGTGGCAGTACTTACAGCGCATATTACAGCCCTTCAGGAACACAATATAACGAACCCCGGGGCCATCGGCAGAGCCAAAGGACTCTACCGAGTGAATGTTTCCTAGTAATTGGGTCATATTTATTTCCTCCGGGAACGTCAGCCCGTGCTAAATTTGCCTTCGGGAACGCCAGCCATGCTAAATTTGCCTTCGGCAAATGGGCTGGCGCTGCATGTTAGATTTTCTGCGAAAATCTAACACATCTTACATATGATCGTGGCAGGTTCTGGCAATAACGTCCATTTGCTGCTCCTTTGTCAGATCAATGAACTTCACTGCGTAACCGGATACACGGATGGTGAAGTTTGCATACTCTTCCTTCTCCGGGTGTTCCATAGCATCGATTAACTTTTCTTTTCCAAATACGTTGACGTTCAGGTGGTGTGCGCCCTGGTCAAAATAGCCGTCCATTACCTGAACCAGATTATCTACACGCTCGCCCTCACTGTTTCCAAGTGCTCCCGGATTGATGGTCTGGGTGTTGGAAATTCCGTCCAATGCCCACTCATAAGGAAGCTTGGTCAGAGAATTTAAGGATGCCAGAAGACCATTCTGCTCTGCACCATAACTTGGGTTTGCTCCAGGTGACAGCGGCTCACCGGCCTTACGTCCATCCGGCATGGAACCGGTTGCCTTTCCATATACCACGTTGGAGGTAATGGTCAGGATGGAAGTTGTCGGTTCCGAACGACGGTAGGTATGGTGTCTCTTGATCTTGTCCATGAAGGTTCCGAGAAGCCATACACCGATCTCATCTGCTCGGTCATCATCATTTCCGTAGCATGGGAAATCTCCCTCGATCTCATAATCCTTTGCAAGACCGTTCTCGTCGCGAATAACTTTTACCTTTGCATACTTGATGGCGGAAAGAGAATCTATCACATGGGAAAATCCTGCAATACCTGTGGCAAAAGTTCTCTTTAAGTCAGTATCCATCAGTGCCAGCTCTGCTGCCTCATAATAATATTTGTCATGCATGTACTGGATCAGGTTTAAGGTGTTGACGTAAATATCTGCCAGCCACTCCATCATATCATCGTAACGTTCCATAACCTCATCATAATCCAGATACTCGGAGGTAATCGGACGATACTTCGGTCCTACCTGCTCACCGGTTTTCTCATCCACGCCACCATTAATGGCATAAAGAAGACATTTTGCAAGGTTTGCTCTCGCGCCAAAGAACTGCATTTCTTTTCCGGTCTGTGTCGCAGATACGCAGCAGCAGATGCTGTAGTCATCTCCCCATACCGGCTTCATGGCATCGTCATTCTCATACTGGATCGAGCTGGTCTCGATGGAAATTTTCGCCGCATATTTCTTGAAGTTCTCCGGAAGTCTGGATGAATAAAATACCGTCAGGTTCGGCTCCGGTGCCGGTCCCATGTTCTCCAACGTGTGTAGGAAACGGTAATCCATCTTGGTTACCATGGATCGCCCATCCACGCCGGTTCCTGCCACATCCAAAGTAGCCCATACCGGGTCTCCGGAAAACAGCTGGTTGTAAGAAGGAATCCGGGCGAATTTTACCATACGAAGCTTCATGGTAAAGTGGTCTACCAACTCCTGTGCCTCAGATTCTGTGAGGATTCCCTTCTTTAAGTCTCTTTCAAAATAAATATCAAGGAAGGTGGAAACACGTCCTACGGACATTGCTGCACCGTTCTGCGTCTTAATGGCTGCAAGATATCCAAAATACAGCCACTGGATGGCTTCCTTTGCGTTCTGTGCAGGTCTGGAAATGTCATAGCCATAGGCTGCTGCCATCTCCTTCATTCCCTGAAGCGATTTGATCTGCTCTGCGATCTCTTCTCTCAGGCGGATCACTTCCCCCTTCATGCTGCCGCTTCCGCAGTTTGCCTTATCCTTCTTCTTCTCTTCAATAAGGAAATCGATTCCGTATAATGCCACACGGCGGTAATCGCCAACGATACGGCCTCTTCCGTAGGTATCCGGAAGTCCCGTTAAGATCTTGTTGTGGCGGACCTTGATCATCTCCGGTGTGTAAGCGTCAAACACTGCAGTATTGTGTGTCTTGTGATATTTTGTAAAAATCTCATGAAGCTGAGGATTTACTTTATATCCATACGTCTCACAGGCCTGCTCTGCCATTTTGATTCCACCATAAGGCATAAACGCACGCTTTAACGGCTTGTCGGTCTGAAGACCTACTACCTGCTCCAGATCCTTCATGGACTCGTCAACATATCCCGGGCCATAAGCGGTCAGTCCGCTGACAACCTCGGTCTCCATATCCAGAACACCGCCCTTGGCACGCTCCTCTTTCTGCAGCTTCTGCAGTGCGCCCCAAAGCTTGTCTGTCGCCTCAGTAGGTCCTGCCAGAAAACTCTCATCTCCATCGTAGGGAGTGTAGTTGTCCTGGATAAACTGGCGGACATTAATCTCTTCCTTCCAAAGGCGTCCTTCAAATCCATCCCATTCCTTCATTTCTACCATTGGTTTTTCCTCCTTTTGCATATTGTTAATAAAATAATTGTTGTCTAGTACACTGAATACTAAGTAATTGCTACATTGAGCGAGGATGCGGTTTCGAGAGTGCATGTCAAAAGACGAAGGCGTAGCGGGCTACGTCGAGGCTTTTTGGCATGTGCTATCGGAATCGCAGACTGCTCATATGTATCAATTACTTATTATTC
>ONEJ01000087.1 GCA_900316805.1 uncultured Lachnospiraceae bacterium | reverse complement strand
TGTGTAGAATTGCGGGAGTTGCGTAGCAACGGAGCAATTCGTGTATCAAATGAGGGGCAAAATACCTTTTGACCCTCATATCATATTTTGTCAATTGTTATATATGGAATACTACTAAAGAATATATGGAGTATATGGACCAAAATTGAAAAACGCAGATTCAGTCCGTGAAAAATGCGAGAAAAACACGGACTGAAATTGGGGATTGCCGATTCGGTTCGTACAAAGGGCGGGATATGTATGAATCGAAAATTCAGGATTGGCCCTTTCGTCCGTTGATCAAAGTGATTGACACATCCAAAGTTAATAAGCAATATCATTGCAAGGAAGAAAAAACCGCTCTATTGATAGTTCCCCCCCAAATATGGTATATTACACAATAACAGTAAATGTATTGGTTTGACAAAGAAGTCACCTGCCTCATGGGGAGTGTGGCTTCTTTGTTTTGTCTAATTACTTTATTGCTTTAACACGAAAAAGAAAAAGGGTGCCGTTACTTACAAAGGTGGAATGAGAGACTTCAATATCGGCTTTTTTACTTCAATGATCCTTGCAGTGATTTTTCTGGCTATGGGTGCACTGATTCAATTTGGGAGTGGGGAGGCTGTACAGACCGCTTCAGCAGCCTATATCCGTCAGTTTGTCACCATGTATTCAAATACCATTGGCTCCTGGGCAGGCGGTATCATTGGGCTGATATTCTTAGTTGGATTTTCTGTTTTGTTTCTATGGGCATTGGCAACAGGGAGAGTATAAATAAAATATCCATGCGGACATAGTGCATTTTTTGGTAACAGTTCAGGCAGGTCTGCGCATTTACTGCGCTGACCGTGCAAAAATGTGCATGGAACAAAAATCGGGCAATTTCGCATGCGTAAGCATTGCCCGATTTCGTAACAGTTTAGCCTATGGCTGAACTGTTACATTTTTTGCGAAAAATTGGAGGGAAATACTTGAAATCCCGACAAATTCATGTAATATATTAAGTTGGAATGGTTTTCGAGAGGAAAGAGAGGTATAAACAATGAGTAAAAAACCTGTTGTGTTAATGGTATTAGATGGATACGGATTGAGCAGCCAGACCGAAGGCAATGCGATTGCCATGGCTAAGACCCCGGTGATGGATGGTCTCATGAAGGAGTGTCCTTTCGTTGAGGGACAGGCTTCCGGACTGGCAGTTGGTCTCCCGGATGGTCAGATGGGAAACTCCGAGGTTGGCCATATGAATATTGGTGCCGGCCGTATTGTATATCAGGATCTCACAAGAATTACAAAGTCTATCGAAGATGGAGACTTTTTTGAAAATAAGGCATTGCTTGATGCCATGGAAAACTGCAAGAAGAATGATTCGGACCTGCATCTGTGGGGACTTCTCTCCGATGGCGGTGTTCACAGCCACATAACACATCTTTACGGACTTCTGGAGATGGCTAAGAGACAGGGTCTCACCAAGGTATATGTGCATGCATTTCTGGATGGCCGTGATACCCCTCCTGCATCCGGCAAGGATTTCGTAGAGGAACTGTTAAAGAAGATGGAGGAAATCGGAGTTGGTAAGATTGCTTCCCTTTCCGGTCGTTATTATGCTATGGATCGTGACAATAACTGGGATCGTGTCCAGAAGGCTTACGATTCTCTGGTCAAGGGCGAGGGTGTTCAGGCAGGGTGTCCGGTAAAGGCTCTGGAGGAGTCCTATGCCAAGGATGTTACCGATGAGTTCGTACTTCCTACCGTAATCACTGAGAACGGCAAGCCACTTTCTGTTGTGAAGGAGAATGATTCCGTGATCTTCTTCAACTTCCGTCCGGATCGTGCGAGAGAGATTACCCGTGCCTTCTGTGATGATCAGTTTACCGGATTTGACCGTCCGTATATCAAGACGGATTTCGTATGTTTCAAGAATTATGATGAGACAATTCCAAATAAGAAGATTGCTTTTGAGAAGGAAGAGATTGTCAACACCTTTGGTGAGTATCTGGCAAAATGCGGCAAGAAGCAGCTGCGACTTGCAGAGACAGAGAAGTATGCCCACGTTACTTTCTTCTTCAATGGTGGTATTGAGGAGCCTAACGTGGATGAGGCTCGTCTGTTGGTTAATTCCCCGAAGGATGTGGCAACCTACGACTTAAAACCGGAGATGAGTGCACCGGAGGTTGGCATGGATCTGGTAGAGGCTATCAAGTCTGACAAATATGATGTGATCGTCATCAACTTTGCAAATCCGGATATGGTTGGACATACCGGCGTGATTCCGGCAGCTGTGAAGGCTGTAGAGCGTGTGGACGAGCTGGTTGGCGAGGCTGTACAGGCAGTGAAGGATGTAGATGGCGTGCTTTTCATCTGTGCAGACCACGGCAATGCTGAGAAGATGATCGACGAGACCACCGGTGAGCCACATACTGCTCATACTACTAATCCGGTTCCGTTCATTCTGGTGAATGCAGATTCGAAGTATACCCTTCGTGAGGGTGGATGTCTGGCTGATATTGCGCCGACACTGCTTCAGATCATGGGCTTAGAGCAGCCGAAGGAGATGACAGGAAAGAGCCTTCTGGTGGAAAAATAATTGCAGTGATATACAGTATAAAGAAGTTTGCCAAGCAGTTTTCGCTCATCTGCCAAAGGCATATGAACTGATTTTTAAAGATAAGGAGAATTAAGATGCAAGAGTATAAGCCGTTTAAAGAGGGAAAAGTCAGAGAGGTATATGATAACGGGGACAGCCTGATCATTGTGGCAACCGACCGTATCTCTGCTTTTGATAATATTCTGAAGAACAAGATTACAGACAAGGGCGCAATTCTCACCCAGATGTCCGAATTCTGGTTTGAGTTTACCAAGGATGTGGTTCCAAACCACATGCTTTCCGTTGATGTGAAGGATATGCCGGAATTTTTCCAGCAGGAACAGTTTGACGGCAACAGCATGATGTGCAAGAAGCTGACTATGCTTCCTATTGAGTGTATTGTCAGAGGTTATATTACAGGAAGCGGCTGGGCCAGCTACCAGAAGAATGGTACCGTCTGCGGCATCCGTCTGCCGGAAGGTCTGGCAGAGTCTGATAAACTGCCGGAGCCGATTTATACACCTAGTACCAAGGCAGAGCTGGGAGATCATGATGAGAACATTTCCTTTGACCAGTCTGTGGATGTGTTAGAGAGAGCTTTCCCGGGAAAGGGAAAAGAGTACGCAGAAAAGATCAGAGATTACACTATCGCTCTTTATAAGAAGTGTGCAGACTATGCTCTTTCCAAGGGAATCATCATCGCAGATACCAAGTTTGAGTTTGGTCTGGACGAAAACGGAAATGTGGTTCTCGGTGACGAGATGCTGACACCGGACAGCTCCAGATTCTGGCCTTTAGAGGGTTACAAGCCGGGACAGGGTCAGCCATCCTTTGACAAGCAGTATGTAAGAGACTGGCTGAAGGCAAATCCGGACAATGATTACCTGCTTCCGGAGGAGGTTGTGGCAAAGACTGTTGCTAAATATAAGGAGGCTTACGAGCTTCTGACAGGAAAGCCTTTTACCCGATAAAATATGAACCTACGAGATAACTTGGAGAAAAATATGAGTCAGAATAATCTGTTAGAGAGCAGCAGTTACGATGCAGATACCCTGCATGAGGAATGCGGTGTATTCGGAATGTATGATTTTGACGGACAGGATGTGGCATCCACCATTTATTACGGCCTTTTTGCCCTGCAGCACCGGGGGCAGGAGAGCTGCGGTGTCGCGGTCAGTGATACAGGCGGCCCCAAGGGGAAAATCCTGTCCTATAAGGGCATGGGACTGGTCAATGAGGTCTTTACCCCGGAGGGGTTGGAAAAGCTGAAGGGAGATATCGGTGTAGGGCATGTGCGTTATTCCACAGCGGGATCTTCCACCAGAGAGAATGCACAGCCCCTTGTTCTTAATTATGTCAAAGGTACACTGGCACTGGCCCACAATGGAAACCTTATCAATGTGCCACAGCTTCGCCGGGATCTGGAGTATACGGGAGCAATTTTCCAGACTACCATTGATTCTGAGGTCATTGCTTATCACATTGCAAGGGAGCGATTGAATTCTTCGACGGCAGAGGAGGCAGTAAGAAGAGCCTGCCAGAAGCTGCAGGGAGCCTATGCTCTTGTGGTTTCCAGTCCGAGAAAGCTGATCGGTGCAAGGGATCCCTTCGGATTCAAGCCTCTTTGTATTGGAAAGAGAGACAATGCGTATATTATCACTTCGGAGACCTGTGCGCTGGATACCATCGGCGCAGAGTTTGTCCGGGATGTGAAGCCGGGTGAGGTGGTTACCATCTCACCGGAAAAGGGCATTGAATCCGATATGTCCATGGCACTTCCGAAGGAAAAAGAAGCAAGATGTATTTTTGAGTATATTTATTTTGCAAGACCGGACAGCCATCTGGATGGTGTCAGTGTCTACACCAGCCGTATTCTTGCGGGCCGTTATCTGGCCCAGGATTCGCCGGTGGAGGCAGATATTGTCACCGGTGTTCCGGAGTCGGGAAATGCAGCAGCTCTTGGCTACTCTCTGGAGTCTGGCATTCCTTATGCTACAGCCTTTGTGAAGAACAGCTACGTAGGGCGTACCTTTATCAAGCCGAAGCAGAGCAGCAGAGAGTCCAGTGTACAGGTGAAACTCAATGTACTGCGGGAGGCTGTGGCAGGAAAACGTGTCATTATGATTGATGACTCCATTGTGCGTGGTACCACTTCCGACCGGATCGTGCGTATGCTGCGAGATGCGGGGGCAACGGAGGTTCATGTGCGGATCAGTTCACCGCCATTCCTGTGGCCATGCTATTTCGGTACCGATATTCCGGCAAGGGAGCAGCTGATTGCATATAATCGCAGCATTGAAGAAATCCGTGAGATTATCGGTGCGGATTCCTTAGGATATCTGGGCATTGATCGTCTGTCCCAGATGGTGGACGGACTTCCGATATGTACGGGATGCTTTACCGGAAAATACCCCATGGAGCCGCCGCAGGAGGACATCCGGGGCGAGTACTTTGACAAAGAGATCGATATGGATAGAAAACTAGGGAGGTAGTTATGAGCACAGACAGATACACAAGCCCTCTTTCTGAGCGCTATGCCAGCAAGGAGATGCAGTACATTTTTTCCCAGGATATGAAATTTACCACCTGGAGAAAACTCTGGATCGCGCTGGCAGAGACGGAGATGGAATTAGGACTTTCTGAGAATGGGAAGCCGGTCATCACTCAGGAGATGATCGACGAGATGAAGGCGCATGTGGAGGACATCAATTATGATGTGGCTGTGGAGCGGGAGAAGCTGGTACGCCACGATGTTATGAGCCACGTGTATGCTTATGGACAGCAGTGTCCCAAGGCTGCCGGCATTATTCATCTGGGAGCAACCTCCTGCTATGTGGGGGACAATACAGATATTATCGTAATGAACGAGGCTCTGAAGCTGGTACACAAGAAACTGGTCAGTGTCATTGCAGAACTTGCGAATTTCGCAGAGAAATATAAGGATCTGCCGACACTTGCATTTACCCACTTCCAGCCGGCACAGCCGACCACTGTGGGCAAGCGTGCGACTCTGTGGATGCAGGAATTTCTGATGGATCTGGAGGATCTGGAGTATGTACAGGGTACTTTAAGACTTCTTGGCTCCAAGGGAACGACAGGTACCCAGGCAAGCTTCTTGGAGCTCTTTAACGGAGATCAGGAGACCATTGACAAGATCGATCCGATGATTGCAAAGAAGATGGGCTTTGATGCCTGCTACCCGGTTTCCGGTCAGACCTATTCCAGAAAGGTGGATACCAGAGTTCTCAATGTCCTTGCCGGCATCGCAGCAAGTGCCCACAAGATGTCCAATGATATCCGTCTTCTGCAGCATCTGAAGGAAGTGGAGGAGCCTTTCGAGAAGAATCAGATTGGATCTTCCGCCATGGCTTACAAGCGCAATCCCATGAGAAGCGAGCGCATCGCATCCCTGTCCCGCTATGTGATGGTGGATGCTTTAAATCCTGCCATTACCTCTGCCACCCAGTGGTTTGAGAGAACATTGGATGATTCTGCCAACAAGCGTCTTTCCGTTCCGGAGGGATTCCTTGCCATTGACGGAATCCTGGATCTCTGCCTGAACGTTGTAGATGGATTGGTGGTATATCCGAAGGTAATTTACAAGCACTTTATGGCAGAAATTCCATTTATGGCAACGGAGAATATCATGATGGATGCGGTAAAAGAGGGCGGTAACCGTCAGGAGCTTCACGAGAAGATCCGTCAGCTTTCCATGGAAGCAGGCAAGACTGTCAAGGAAGAGGGAAAGGACAATAACCTTGTGGATCTGATTGCTGCCGATCCTGCCTTTGGCCTTACCAAGGAGCAGATCGAGGCTAATCTGAAGCCGGAGCTTTATGTGGGCCGTGCACCTCGTCAGGTGGAAGTATTCCTTCGGGATGTGGTTCGTCCGGTATTGGATAAGTACCAGACAGAACTGGGCGTGAAGGCTGAGATTAACGTTTAGAGCAACGTGTCAGCAACTAGTACAACTTGGTATTCACTGTACTAGTGTAGTGGTTCGTAAATGATAAGGGGACATATTCGGATCTTATGGTTCGTGTATGTCCCTTATTTTTGTACATAAATATTTGAATTACTAAAACTTCCCACATGGATTTCCCAGCGGCCCCCGCCTGCCACCCGGATTCTCCGGGGATGGATAGCGGAACATTTCGCACAAAT
>ONEJ01000092.1 GCA_900316805.1 uncultured Lachnospiraceae bacterium | reverse complement strand
TTCCTTTTTCGGGAAAACCGGACTGGACTTTGGAATCAATGAGGATGGCGTTACAAACCACTGTGACTGGAATTCTAAGGAAGGGGATATAAAGGGAACCGATGTAGCAGCTGCAATGCTTGAGATTGCAGCCAATCCCGGATTTGCCAATATGACGGATGGCGATTTCATCGCCGGGGCCCAGGAGGGAACCGTCATTGCCGGCGTGAGCGGCGTATGGGATTCCGAGGCACTGAAAAAAGCCTGGGGCAGCGATCTGGGAGCTGTGAAGCTTCCTACCTATACCGTAGCAGGCCAGCAGGTGCAGATGGCATCTTTTTCCGGCTGCAAGCTCATAGGGGTAAATGCTTATTCCAAGAATCCCCAGTGGGCTGCTAAGCTTGCGGACTGGCTTACCAATGAGCAGAACCAGACCCTGCGGTTCCAATTAAACGGTCAGGGACCATCCAATATCAAGGCGGCAGAATCTGATGCCGTCAAGACAGATGTGGCCATTGGGGCTGTTATCGCCCAGTCGGAATACGGAGAACTGCAGCGGGTGGGCAACAGTTACTGGGATGCCGCCTCTACTTTTGGCAATGAGATGGCCTCCGGCAATCCGGAGCACAAAAAGCTGCAGCAGATCATGGACAACCTGGTGGCAGGAATTACAAAATCAGTGGCAGAGTAAGGAGGTTCACAGCATGGATAAGAAAAACTCCAAAAAGTTGAGTACAAAACTAATCATACTGATTCCGGTGCTGGTGCTTGGTATATTCAGCGTGGTCTCCAATCTGATGTCTGTATCCAGTATCCGAACCATCAATGCAGACGCAGCCAAGATTGCAGATGAATCTCTTATGGGCATTCAAAAACTTGCGGAAATACAGAAAGAAACACAGGAAATACATACCCTTGGACTTTCCCACGTGGTAGCAACGAACCTTACCACCATGATTGATCTGGCGGGACAGATCCGGTCAAAAGATGAGCAGTTGAAAGCCAGCATCGGTGAATATCAGTCCTATGTAAATGCAGAAACGAAAAAGGACTACGATCAGCTCATAAAAAATTATGAGGATATGATTTACCAGACAGAGAATCTTATGGCATTCAGCGCTTTGGGAGATGGCGAACAGGCATATGCTCTGGCTAACGGAGATGTCAAAAATGCCGCAGATGCCATCGGAAGCAATATTGAAACCATGCAGAAGGTAATCAGCGGGGAAGCGGATGCCCAGAGAGCGGAGCTTACGAAGGCATATCATACATCCCTGGTTCTATGTGTGGTTACAATTATTTTCAGTATTCTGGCTCTGGCGGCCACAATGTTCTGTGTTCTGGGGCTTGTAATCGTTCCGCTTTCCAGAACGAATAAAGAGATCAAGGAGATCATCAAAGGCATTGACAACCACGAGGGAGATCTGACCCGTCGTGTCACTATCATGGCCAATCAGGAGGTAGCCTCCGTTGGAAATGGCATCAACTCCTTTATGGGCAAGCTGCAGAATATTTTCAAGATGATCAGCAATAACGCCAACGCATTGGAGAGCGTGGTCAAGGAAGTCCGGGAGAGCGTGCAGACCTCCAATGGCAGTGTGTCAGATCTGTCGGCATTGACGGAGGAACTTTCCGCAACCATGCAGGATATTTCCGAAAATGCCAACCGAATTAATGAAAACACAGAGTCTGTTGCAGATGAAGTAAGTGGGATTGCAGAAAAGACAACGGAGATCAACCAGTATACGAAGGAAATGAAAGAGCATGCGGAGGCCATGGAATCAGCGGCTCGGGAAAATATGGACACCACCGGTGCCAAGGTCAACGAAATTGTAGCCGTATTGAGTCAGGCTATTGAGGACAGCAGCAGTGTGAACCAGGTAAACAGCCTGACCAACTCGATTCTGGAGATTGCGGATCAGACCAACCTTCTGGCGCTGAATGCCTCCATCGAAGCCGCCCGGGCAGGAGAAGCAGGAAAGGGCTTTGCCGTGGTGGCAATGGAAATCAGCCAGCTGGCCAACGCCAGCCAGGAAGCTGCTAACAACATTCAAAGCATTAACGGTGTAGTTACTGCTGCGGTACATAACCTTGCAGAAAATGCCAATGACCTTGTAGAATATATGAATGCCAGAATCCTTCCGGAATTCGAGAAATTTGTTGCCTCTGGAAGTGCCTACCACGATAAGGCCTCCTATATTGAAGCGGTGATGGAGGAATTTAAGGCACGTACGGATTCTCTGCAGCAATCTATGGAATCTATTGCAGAATCTGTTAACACCATTTCCCACGCTATCGAGGATGGTGTCAACGGTGTGGTTTCCACGGCGGACAGTACCCAGGTACTTGTCAGCGATATGGACAGAATTTCCCGTAAGATGGATGAGAACTTTGCCATTGCCGATGGTCTGCGGAAAGAAACCTCTGTATTTACGAAATTGTAAAACAAAATTTGGGGAAACCTATTGACAAACTCGTATATTTTGGTAAAATGATTGTCAGTGCAAAAATGACCTTACAGTTGATGCACAATTTCGCAACTGGAGGGAGGTTTGGAAAGAGTGTCAAGTGTAATCGTAAAAGAGAATGAAAGCTTAGACAGCGCATTACGTCGTTTCAAGAGAAATTGCGCTAAGGCTGGCATTCAGCAGGAGATTCGTAAGAGAGAGCATTACGAGAAGCCAAGCGTAAGACGCAAGAAGAAGTCTGAAGCTGCTAGAAAAAGAAAGTACAATTAATGTATGAAACCCCACGGAAATGATCCGTGGGGTCTTTTTTTACGCAGCAATTTTATGTGACAGGTTTTAACTGGTCACTAATAGCCCAATTCCTCCCCTACAAGTATGACTTTGATGCGGTCAGGATTTCCGCTGCGGCGGGTGACGACGATCTGGTTACAGATGCAGTCCGGGGATAAACAGTCAGCGCAGACACCGGTTGATGCGCAGGGGGTGTTTTTATTCAGGCGGATGCAGTTTGGCGGGGTGGCACTGTTTCTGACACGGCTGACAGCGCTGGTGACATCGGAAACGATTTTGTTCATTCCCGCTACGATGACCACCTGCTTCGGACCATAGATCAGTGCAGCCACACGGTTGCCGTTACCATCGATATTTACCAGTTCACCCTCTGTGGTGATGGCGTTGGTGCTCATGAAGTAAGTGTCGCAGGAGAGGGCCTCGTGCATGATCTTTGCAACTTCTTCCGGATTTTTTCCGGTGGCACGATCAAGTAATGTGATGTCCGTTCTAGCGCGGAGGACAGCAAGAATCCCGGATTCCTCCAACGTCATGGAACCGCCGAAGGATGCGCTTTCTCCCTCTTTTAGAAAGGAGAGGGCTTTTTCACAGGCCTCCTCCTTCGTGGCGCAGTAGAAGCCCTCCATCTGACGGGCGGAAAGACGCTTGATGATGGTGTCTGCAGTGGTTTTGTAATATTGCTGTTTGATTGTCATAAGTACCTCCTTTGATCTTTCGAATTCCTATACTGAATACAAGCATATCTCTTTTTGCTTCTTTTTACAAGATGGGTATACAGGAGAAAATATGTTACCGATACCCATTTGTTACAGTTCACAGGTATGTGAACTGTAACACTGAAAACAAGTTTATCATTTTTTTATTTGCAAAACTTTGACAATGGGAGTATGATAGAAAATTAGGTTAAAGGATATTATCATAATAAGCAGAAGGAGTGAACAAAATGACAAAGATAGATATCATTTCCGGTTTCCTGGGAGCTGGGAAAACCACTTTTATTAAGAAAATGATTGATGAGGCTTTTCCGGGTGAGCAGATTGTGCTGATCGAGAATGAGTTCGGTGAAGTGGGTATTGACGGTGGATTTCTGAAGGATGCAGGTATTCAGATCACCGAGATGAATTCTGGCTGCATCTGCTGTTCTTTGGTTGGTGATTTTGGAAAGAATCTTCATGAGGTCATCGAGAAGTATCATCCGGATCGTATTCTGATTGAGCCATCCGGTGTAGGAAAGCTCTCGGATGTTATGAAGTCCGTCATTGATATTGAGAAGGAAGAGGATGTGAAATTAAATGCGCTGGTGACGGTAGTCAATGCGCTGAAGGCCAGCAAGCAGATGAAGGCCTTTGGAGAGTTCTTCAACAACCAGATCGAGTATGCCACAACAGTGATTTTAAGCCGCAGCCAGAATGCCACGCCGGAGCAGCTGGAGTTATGTGTGAAGAAGATTCAGGAACTGAATTCCAATGCAGCCATCATAACCACAGACTGGAATGCACTGAAAGGGGCACAGATTCTGAAGGTTATTGAGGGGCAGGATAATCTGGAGATGAAGGCTCTGGCAGAGGCACGTCATGCGAAGGATGCCGAGGAACACGAGCATGAGCATCATCACCATGACCACGGAGATCACGACCACGGAAATCACGATCACGATCATGACCATGACCATGAAGAACATCATCACCATGAGCATGATCAGGAGAGCCATGATCATCATCATGATCACGGAGAAGGCTGCACCTGCGGATGTCATGACCACGAGCATCACCATCACCACCACGCAGATGAGGTATTCACCAGCTGGGGCAAAGAGACACCCCACAAGTTTGAGCGGTCAAAGATTGAAGAAATCTTAAAGGGCTTTGTGGATTCTGACAACATTCTTCGTTCCAAGGGAATGGTGGAGTGTACTGACGGCACATGGCTGTACTTTGACATGGTTCCGGGCGAGTATGAAATCCGCGAGGGTGAGCCTGACTACACCGGAAGAATCGTTGTCATTGGAACAGAGATTCATGAGGACGAACTTCTGGAGCTGTTTGGACTGAACTAATCTATTATTTGCGGGAATGATACTGGTTCCTAGTACGGATAGTCTATGTGTATAGTAACAGGAAAGAAACTGTATATCTGGGCGAGTAATTATTATGAAGAACCGTAACAGTTGACATGAAGTTAATATTAAGGAGAAACGTATGGCAGAAGAAATTCCGGTATATGTGTTTACAGGCTTTATGGACAGTGGCAAGACTTCCCTGGTGGAGGAGACCCTGTTTGAAAATGAATTTGGAGAAGGTGCCAAAGGCATCATTATCATGTGTGAGGACGGCGAGAAGGAATACGATGAGGCAAAGCTTGCTACCGTGAACTTTAAGCTGGTAACCATCGAAAATGAGGAAGATTTTACCTCGGAAAAGCTGCAGGAGCTTCAGGATGCATACCTTCCGGAGCAGGTGTTCATCGAATACAATGGTACCTGGGGCATGGATAAGCTGCTGGAGGCGAAGCTGCCCAAGGGATGGGTGATTGTGCAGTCGCTGGCTACCGTGGATTCCACCACTTTTGACCTCTATATGAACAATATGCGGGCCATGATGCAGGAACAGGTTTTTTCCAGTGATGTGGTCATCTTTAACCGCACGGACGATGATACGGACCGGGGACATCTGCGCCGTACCATCAAGAATATCAACCGAAAAGCCCAGATTGTCTATGAACGAAAGGATGGCACCATTGATGAGAGGCCAGAGGAGCTGCCTTTCGACATCAATCAGGATGTGATCGAGCTGACGGATGCGGATTACGCCATCTGGTATATGGATGCCACGGAAAATTACAAGAAGTACGATGGAAAAAAGGTGAAGTTCCGTGCACTGGTTTACAACCCGGATAAGCTGAAAAAAGGCATTTTTGTGCCGGGGCGTTTTGCCATGACCTGCTGCATCGAGGATGTGACCTTTATCGGCTTTAAGTGCAAATACGAGAAGGAGAATGAGATTCCCCATAAGTCCTGGATCGATATTACCGCAGAAATTCATGTGGAATTTGCAAGAGAGTATAAGGGAAAAGGACCGGTGCTTTATCCGATTTCCATTGAGAAAGCCGAAAAGCCGGAGGATGAATTGGTTTATTTTTCATAAAAAACTCATTGCTAAATTGCTAAAATTCATATACAATAAAAGAGGTGTGCAATGCACCTCTTTTTGGTATATAAAAATAATATCAAAGAACTTTTGATGCCGTAGAGAATTGTTTAGGATTCTGTGAAGTGCGGCATTACAAATCAAAGAAAAGAATACATACAGGAGGCAGGTTATGTACCCGATTGTTCGGAAAGAAGCACTGGCAGATAACATTATCCTGATGGACATCAAGGCACCGCGTGTAGCCAAGGAATGTCTTCCGGGACAGTTTATCATTGCAAAAACAGATGAGGTGGGAGAGCGTATTCCGCTTACCATTTGCGATTATGACAGAGAGAAGGAGACTGTAACCATCGTGGTACAGACGATTGGTGCAGGTACCGAGCGTATGATGGCCTTAAACGAGGGCGATGCGCTGGAAGATTTTGTGGGACCTTTGGGATGCCCCTCAGAGCTTTGCCAGGAGGAAAATCTGGAGGAGACAAAGAAGAAAAATATCGTATTTATCGCAGGAGGTCTTGGAACCGCACCGGTTTACCCGCAGGTAAAATGGCTCCATGAGCATGGCATTGATGCGGATGTGATCATGGGTTCCAGAACCAAGGATCTGCTTTTCTATATTGACGAAATGAAGGCCGTTGCGGGAAATGTCTATGTGACCACCGATGACGGAACCTTTGGTTTCCATGGAAACGGCTGCCAGCAGCTGGAGGCACTGGTAGGCGAGGGCAGGCACTATGATGTCTGCGTTGCCATCGGACCGATGATCATGATGAAATTTGTTACCATCCTTACCAGGAAGTTAGAGATTCCAACCATTGTTTCCATGAATCCAATCATGGTAGACGGAACCGGAATGTGCGGCGCCTGCCGTCTGATGGTTGGCGGTGAAGTGAAATTCGCCTGCGTAGACGGACCGGAGTTTGACGGACATCTGGTAGATTTCGACCAGGCTATGAAGCGTCAGCAGCAGTATAAGACAGAAGAGGGCAGAGCAAAGCTTGCCTATGAAGAAGGCGACACCCACCACGGTGGCTGTGGTCATTGCGGAGGTGACAAATAATGGAAGGATTAGTAAGAGTACCGGTTCGCGAGCAGGATCCGTTGGTTCGTGCCACGAATTTTGAAGAAGTATGTTATGGCTATAACGAGGAGGAAGCAGTCAAAGAGGCTTCCCGCTGCCTGAATTGTAAAAATGCCCAGTGTATGAAGGGCTGTCCGGTGTCTATCAATATTCCGGCATTTATCGCTCAGGTAAAGGAGCGTAATTTCGAAGCGGCTTATCAGATTATTTCTGAGTCTTCCGCACTTCCGGCAGTCTGCGGACGTGTATGTCCTCAGGAGAGCCAGTGTGAGGGCAAATGTATCCGGGGCATCAAGGGAGAGCCTGTTGCCATCGGAAAGCTGGAGCGTTTTGTTGCAGACTGGGCTAGAGAGAACGGCATTAAGCCGAAGAAAGCAGAGAAGTTAAACGGACACAAGGTTGCAGTGATTGGTTCCGGTCCAGCAGGACTCACCTGTGCCGGAGATCTGGCAAAGCTTGGCTATGATGTGACCATTTTTGAGGCACTTCATAAAGCCGGCGGTGTATTAAGCTACGGAATTCCGGAGTTCCGTCTCCCGAAGGATAAGGTTGTTGCCGCTGAGGTAGAGAATGTAAAGGCGTTGGGCGTTAAGATTGAGACTAACGTGGTCATCGGTAAGTCTGTGAAGATTGATGAACTGATGGCAGAGGAAGGTTTTGAGGCTATATTTATCGGTTCCGGAGCCGGACTTCCAAGATTCATGGGAATTCCGGGAGAGCAGGCTAACGGCGTATTTTCTGCCAACGAGTTCCTTACCAGAAATAACCTGATGAAGGCCTTTGAGGAAGGATACGAAACTCCGATCTCCCGTGGAAAGAAGGTTGTTGTGGTAGGTGGTGGTAATGTTGCCATGGACGCTGCAAGAACAGCACTTCGTCTGGGGGCAGAGACCCACATCGTATACCGACGTGGCGAGGAAGAACTTCCGGCTCGTAAGGAAGAAGTTCACCATGCTAAGGAAGAGGGCATCATCTTTGACCTCTTACAGAATCCTACCGAGATTCTTGTAGACGACAACGGCTGGGTGAAGGGAATCCGCATCATCAAGATGGAACTTGGCGAGCCGGATGCCTCCGGGAGAAGAAGCCCTGTGGAGATTCCGGGATCTGAGTATGAGATCGAGTGTGATACCGTGATCATGTCACTGGGTACCTCACCGAATCCACTGATTTCCTCTACCACAGAGGGACTGGATATCAACCGCCGCAAGTGTATCGTGGCATCTGAGGAGAACGGCCAGACCAGCAAGGCTGCCGTATTCGCAGGTGGAGATGCCGTAACCGGCGCAGCAACCGTTATTCTTGCCATGGGTGCAGGAAAAGCGGCTGCCAAGGGAATTGATGAATATTTGTCAGCAAAATAATGAACCTTCTTTCAGGAGGATGTAAAAAGTCGGACACTTTGATTATGGATCAGGTGTCCGACTTTTTTGTAACCGTTTATGCAGGTAAGGTTATTTCTTAAATATTTCGAAAAAATTTTGGAAAAAGCCTGTTCTGTTCTGAAAATAGGGTATAATGTCTGTATCAAATAAACCTACATAAGGATGTAAAATATGGCAGATAATCAATTCGGGAAAAGAGAAGAACAGGAGAAGAGGGTTCAGGCAGATCCGGCAGTGGGACTTACGAGGGCGCAGGTTGAGGAGCGCTTTGCGGCTCACGCGGACAACTGTAAGGTGGAATCGTCGACGCGGTCCGTATCGGACATTGTTAAATCCAACGTATTTACTTATTTTAACTTAGTGTTTTTTGTGATCGCAGTGCTGCTGGCACTGGTGGCAGCATGGCGGGATATGCTGTTTCTGCCCATCATCATTGCCAACACCTGTATCGGAATTATTCAGGAGATTCACTCCAAGAGGGTTTTAGATAAACTTTCCATTTTGAATGAGCCAAAGGCTGTAGTGATCCGGGATGGGGTGAAGGTGGAAGTACCGGCAGACCAGCTGGTGCTGGATGATGTGGTGGAATTTACAGCGGGAAGCCAGATCCCCGCGGATGCGGTGGTGCTGGAGGGAGAACTGCAGGTAAATGAATCCCTGATCACCGGCGAGGCTGATGAGATTGAAAAGCACCAGGGGGATTCCCTGCTGTCCGGCAGCTTCGTGGTGTCCGGGCAGGCCTGTGCAAGATTGGAAAAAGTGGGAAAGGACTCCTATATCTCGAAGCTCACCATTCAGGCCACTAAGAGCAAACAAGGCGAACAGTCCGAAATGATCCGTTCCCTGAATTATCTGATCATGGTGATGGGAATTATCATCATTCCCATCGGAATCGCCTTGTTTGTCCAGTCCTTTGTCTATAATGGCGGAACCTTAAAGGAGAGCATCACCGGAATGGTAGCTGCCATCATCGGTATGATCCCGGAGGGACTTTACCTGCTGGCCAGCGTGGCCATGGCGGTAAGTTCTGTGCGGCTGGCAAGGAAAAAGGTTCTGATCCACGATATGAAGTGTATTGAGACACTGGCCAGAGTAGATGTTCTCTGTGTGGACAAAACCGGAACCATTACGGAGCCGGGAATGCATGTGTACGAGACCGAGATTCTGGAGGGGCTGGATCCGGAGCAAACCAAATCAATCATCGGAGATTTTGTCAAGGCACAGGCGAAGGATAACGCCACCATGGCGGCACTGCAGGAGAGTTTTACTGGGGGAACCGGTATGAAGGCGAAGGAGGTATTTTCTTTCTCCTCAGAGACCAAGTTTTCCGGTGCGGTGCTGGAGGATGGAAAAGCCTATGTGATCGGTGCACCGGAATTTGTGCTGCGGGAACAGTTTGGGGAATATCAGGAGCAGATTGCCGGATACAGCAGTCAGGGTTACCGGGTACTGGTGTTTGGAGAGTATGAGGGGACTTTAAGCAGGAAAACTCTGACGGATCCGGTAAAGCCCATGGCTCTTGTGATGCTGGCGAATCCCATCCGAAGCGGAGCTAAGGACACCTTTGGCTTTTTTGCGGAAAACGGGGTGGAGATTAAGGTAATTTCCGGGGACAATCCATTGACGGTTTCTGTCATTGCAAAGGAGGCAGGCATTGCCAATGCGGACCGGTACGTGGATGCCACTACCTTAAAGACGGAAGAGGATTATTTCCAGGCGGTAGAAAGGTATACGGTTTTCGGCCGTGTGACGCCCAATCAGAAACGCTCTCTGGTGCAGGCCCTGAAGACCCACAAGAGAACCGTTGCCATGACGGGAGATGGTGTGAACGATGTGCTGGCTCTTAAGGATGCCGACTGCAGCGTGGCTATGGCGTCGGGAAGTGATGCGGCTTCCAACGTATCCCAGCTGGTGCTTTTGGATTCCGATTTTTCCAGAATGCCGGCAGTTGTGGCAGAGGGGAGGAGAGTGGTAAACAATATCGAGCGGACGGCATCTTTGTATATTGTGAAAAATATTTTCTCCATGCTGCTGGCAATATTCTCAGTTATTCTGATGCAGGATTACCCACTGGAACCGGCCCAGGTATCCATGATCAGCATGTTTACCATCGGTATTCCGTCCTTTTTCCTGGCACTGGAGCCTAACAAGAATAAGATAAAGGGGCATTTCCTCACCAACGTATTTGTCCGGGCGCTGCCGGCGGGACTTACGGATTTTCTGGTAGTCAGCACACTGGTCACCTTCTGTCAGGAATTTGGCGTGGACGCAGACTGCATGTCTACCTCCTGTACCATCATCATTGCCATTGTGGGATTTATGATTCTCTACCGGATCTCCAAGCCCATGAATCTGCCGCACATTGCCCTTATGGTGGGAGTTGTGGGAGGATGGCTGTTCTGCCTGTTTTTTGCAAAACCATTCTTTGGAATTACCAGTATTTCAAGACAGTGTACCATGCTCATGGTAATTTTTGCCATTATTACGGAACCGGTGCTTCGGTATCTGAGCCATGGGGTGGAGAGAATCCACCTCTGGTTCCGGAAAGCCCATGAGAAGTATAGGGCAGAAGAGGCTTAGTACACCGGTTTCGAAATAACCGGCATCAGAAGAAAATTGTACAGACTGTGGATGAGGGTTGCAAGTGGGGGAGGAATCCTTTATACTAGAAGATAACAACTAGAATTATCACTAAAGAATCGAATGATACAAAGCAGGTGAGGGTTTTGCGTAAACGGATCGGGCAGATTGCCAAAGGAAAGTTTGAATACGATCAGCCATTGCTTTCACTGCCGGAGGAGGAACTGTCCCTGACCGTTATTCTGGGACAGGAATATACAGGAAGTTTTGAGATAACCAGCAGGAACCATATTCCGGTGCGTGGTGTCGTCTACTCCACCAATCCGCGGATGGAGTGTCTGACGCCACAGTTTGAAGGCGAAAAGGTACGGATTCGTTATCAATTTAATAGCAGGGGGCTGGAGGAAGGCCAGAGCGTGAAGGGTGAATTCGTGATGGTATGTAATCAGAGCGAACACAGCCTTCCTTTTTGCATATCTGTCGCTAAGCTGTATGCCCAGTCCTCTGTGGGGCAGATCCGAAGCCTCCATGATTTTACGGCTCTTGCCAGAGAGCATTGGGACGAGGCATACAAGCTTTTCTATCATAAGAGTTTTTCCAATGTGATCGCACCGAAGGAAACCAGACAGGCCATGCTGTACCGGGGAATTCTGGGAGCTAAGCCCTCTCCCCAGAACATGGAAGAGTTTCTGGTGGGAATCCATCAAAAAAAGCAGATCCATTTTACCATTTCCCAGTCTACGCTTGATATTCCGGAGCTGACGGAGACGCAGCAGCATGAGATTTCCATCCGGAAAGATGAGTGGGGCTATTTTTCGGCGCAGATCCATGCAGACAGTGAATTCATTCGTCTGCCGGATACCACCATTACCACGGATGATTTTCTGGGCAGTACCTATACCTGTAAATACCTTCTGGATTATGACAGGATGCACGCCGGTAATAACGCGGGACGTATCTATTTTACCTCCGTATATGAAACCAAAATACTGGAGATTACAGCCCATAAAGGAAAAAAGATAAAAAAGGATCCGAAAAGCGCACAGATCAAGGAATACCGTGCGGGACTGGCAGAACTTTATCAGGCTTACCGTTTGAAGAAGATCGTGACAGGTGTGTGGGCCAACGAATCCATTGAGATTCTGGACCGCCTGCACGCTCTGGTGCCGGAAAACAAGATGTATGTATTGATGAAAGCTCAGGCCTTTATTATCAACAGACAGCGGCAGGAGGCCGAGTGGATTCTGGATGAATTCAAGCGCACCTGGAGGGACAAAAGGGATCCGCTCTGGGGCTATTATCTGTACCTGATGACCCTTCTGGAGCGGGAGCCCTCCTACGTGGACCGGATGACCAGAGAGATTGAACTGATCTTCCGGGAAAATTCGGATTCCGCCCTGCTATTTTGGGTGCTTTCTTTCCTGGAGGAGGAATACTATAACAATAGTGCCCATAAACTGGAAGCCATTGCCAGCTGGGTGATGGATGGATGCGCTTCCCCCTACCTTTATCTGGAGGCCTATTATCTGTACTGTCAGGAGCCATATTTTCTGACAAAGCTGGGAAAATTTGAGGTGCGCATCCTAAGATGGGCCATTCACAGACATTCCTTAACCCGGGAGCTGGCAGAACAGATTTTTCAGGTGGTGGAGGTCAATAAGGGCTTTCAGAAGACCCACTATGAGCTTTTATGTGCGGCCTACGAGGTAGCACCGGATCCGGAAAATGTGGGGCTGATCTGCAGTTATCTGATCCGCGCCCAGAAATTTGATGTGCAGTACCATCACTGGTTTGAGATGGGAATCGAGCTGGAGCTTCGGATTACCAGCCTTTACGAGGCGTATCTGCTGTCATTGGATGAGCGGTCACTGGGGACGGTTCCGAAGATTATCCAGATGTATTTCCAATATGACAGCAGCCTTCCCTACCGCAAGATGGCGATTCTCTACAGTAATATCATTGCGGCAAAGGATACCTGTCCGGAAATGTACGAGAAGTATCTTAAGACTATGAGCCGCTTTGCCATGGAACAGGTGGAGCAGGAGCATATGGACGATAACCTGGCGGTGCTCTATGAGGACATGCTGGATCTTGGGCTTGTGAACGTGGAACTGGCTCACTGTCTGGCAGAAATCCTGTATACCCATAAACTGGTTATTTTCGACCGGCGGATGGTGCGGGCCATTATCTATCAGCGGCAGCTCAAGGAGGCACAGATCGTTCCGATCGTGGAGCAGTCTGCATATTTTCAGCTTTTTTCCAAAGATTATGTCATTCTCTTTGAAGATGAGAAGGGACGACGCTATATCGACAGTGTTTCCTACCGGCTGGAGAAACTGATGGAACCGGAGCGTTATCTGGCAAAATGTATGCCGCTTGCACCGGATGAACTTGTCTATCTGATTCCGTATTTTGAAAATAAATCAGACTACAGGGTTTTTACGAAAGAGGATGAGCGCTACTTCGGAAGGATTCTGGGAGGATCAGAGCTGACTCCTTCCTGCCGGTCAGAGCTGGCACTGGAGATCATGCGTTATTATCAGTCTGCTCAGGAGGATGAAAAAGTCAAAGAGTATCTGGTAAAGGCCGATTATACCGTGATGAGCCAGCCGGCCCGGCAGTATTTTCTGGAGCTGCTTGTGGGGTATCGTATGTATGATATGGCTTACGAGCTGCTGCAGATCTATGGGATGGATCAGATCAGCTATGGGGCGAAGGCGGCCCTTTGCTGCTATATGATCGAAGAGAGGCAGGAGGAAAAGGATGAATACCTGCTCCTGCTGGCCGCAGATACCTTTGCGGGAAAGAAATACAATGACAGAATTCTAAGATATCTGTGTGACTTTTACGAGGGACCTACGGATATGATGCTTCGGCTGTGGCGGGCTGCGGGAGAGTTTCACGTGCCGGCTTTCGAGCTGGAGGAGCGGATTCTGGTTCAGATGATATACGCGGACCGGGATCTGCAGCCGGTGGAGGATCTCTTTGCCCACTATTATGAGAGTGGTGGAAGGGAACTGGTGGTTCTTGCATATCTGACTACCTGTGCCCACGCCTATTTTGTGAAGGAAACCGGCATAAGCTCCGATGTGCTTTTCGTGATCCGTGGCCGTTATCAGCACCACCTGGAGTTGAACGATGCCTGTAAGCTGGCACTGCTGAAATCCTTCTCGGAAATGGAAAATCAGGAGCCGTACCTTTCCATGGAGGATGCCCTTCTGTCGGAGTATACCTGCAGGAATATGAATTTTGCCTTTTACAAAAAATTAGACCGGCGGCTGGTCCTCAAATATCATCTGGAGGACAAGGTATTTCTGGAATACCGCACAGATCCGCGGAAGCATGTGGTGCTTCATTACAGCCGGGATGAGGATGGGAATGAGTTTCACAGGGAAGATATGCCGGATGTCTACGATGGCATTTTTGTGGAACAGTTTGTGCTCTTTTTCGGGGATGTTGTCCAGTATTATATTACCGAGGAATTTGGCAATCAGGTGGAGGTAAAGGTCAGCAACCGGCTGACCAGTAATGCTGTCTGGTCCGATAAGGACGACAGCCGCTTTAACATGATCAACCAGATGCTGATCTTAGACACCCTTGCGGATTATGACCAACTGACCCGGGCGATGGAAACGTATGAGAAGCTGGATGAAGTGACGAGAAAAGCATTTCATCTTCTGTAATAGATTACATTGGTGAACAAAATGGACAGAGAGAAAAATTCCTGCTGCCTAGGTATCGATTTGAATGATTCCTATGCCATGGTGAGCTTTTATCAGGCTTCCATGGAGGAACCCCAGACCGTCAGCATGATTGCGGGAAGTGAAAATTACAAAATACCGGCGATTCTCGCCAGAAAAAAGAATGTGGGAATGTGGTATTACGGCGATGAAGCCGGACGCATGGCTAAGACCAGCGAGGTTATCTGCGTAGATTGTCTGCTGCGGCGGGCGGTGAACGGAGAGGTCATCGGCGTAGGCGGGGAAAACTATGATGCCGTGGATCTTCTGGCTTTATTTATCAAGAAGGTCATGGAGCTCCCGCTGAAGCTGGGGAATCTCCCCGGTGTGGACCGGCTTGCCATTACAGTGGACCGGCTTACCAGAGAAAATATGGAGGTTTTCTGGAAGGTGGCATCACGGCTGGAGCTTTCGGCAGAACAGTTTCTGGTTCTGGATCACAAGGAAAGCTTTTACTATTTTGCCTTAAGCCAGAAGGAAGAACTGTGGCGGCACGATGTATTTCTGTATGCCTGTGAAAAAGATCTGATCTACTCCTACGATCTGAAGCGGGACATGCGGACAAGCCCACAGGTAATCTCAATTCATGAAGCAGGAAAAAGGGCACTGCGGGAAGACCGGGACAAAAGCTTTGGCGAGATTCTTGCCCAGTCCATGGAAAACCGTATCGTTTCCACGGTGTATCTGGTGGGAGATGGCTTTGACGGCGGCTGGATGCAGGAATCCTTAGGGATTCTGTGCCGGGGCAGACGAGCCTTTATGGGGAAAAATCTTTTTTCCAAGGGCGCCTGTTACGGGGCGGCAGTCCGGGATCATGAAGAGAAATGGCCATATATCTATATGGGCGAAAACGAAATGAAATTCAATCTGAGCCTTAAAGTAAAGGATCGGGGAGAGGTTGCTTTTTATAATCTGATCAGTGCCGGAAAAAACTGGTTCGAGGCAAAGGGAGAATGCGAAGTGATCCTTTGCGGTTCGCCCCAGATTGATTTCTGGAAACAGCTCCCCAACAGCAGGGAAGCTGTTATTGAGACCTTTGAACTGACAGATCTGCCCCTTCGGCCGGATAAGACTACGAGGCTTCGGATTACGGCGCGGGCTGTATCGGATGATAAAATTGCCATCGAAATCAGAGATCTGGGTTTTGGGGAATTATTCAGGGGAACGGATAAGACCTGGAAATATACAACGGTTATGTAGGTTACGGGAATGAGTGAATTATTATTATGTCATGAGCCAATTGCATCACTGCCGTATTATCTGGAAAAGGCAGGCGTAAATCTCTATTCCATGGAAGAACTCTGCTTTTATATTGCGGGAAATGCGTACCTGCTGGACAAAAGTTTTATGAGCGAAGAGCTCTGCACCTGGGTAGAAAAGCAGATGGGTCTGTATAAGCTGGCAGACCGTTTGCGGGACATCATGCGCTCCAAGGGACTTCTGTCTGATTTTGCGGAGACGATTCTAAGACAGACGGTTTATCTGGAGGAGGCGGAAATTGCCCAGGCTCTTAAGACCCTGCGTGAGATGGAGGAGAAATCCGACTTCGAGTGCGGCAAGATCCGGGCCGACCGGCTGATGGAACAGGATAAATATCTGGGAGCTGTCTATGAGTATAAGAGACTGCTGGACTCTGAGGAGGCGGTGGGACAGAATGCGCTGCTTCTTGGCAATCTCTGGCACAATCTGGGCACGGCCTACGCCAGACTGTTTCTGTTTGAGGAAGCCTGCGACTGTTATGACAGGGCTTACCGGCTGAACCAGCGGGGGGAATCCCTGCGAGAATGTCTCATGTGTTATCTGCTTCGTCAGGATGAGGAGGGTTTTGTCAGGGTGGCAGAGGCTAACCGCATAGACGAGATGGGACAGCTGGAAATCTCCAATGAGCTTTCCCTGGCAGCAAAATCCGATGAAGCCCAGGCGCTTCTCTCCAGACTGAAGGTGTTGGGAGGAAAGTTGGAAGGACCAGAGAGAAACGAGGCAAAAAAGGCGATTCATGATCTGATTTTCAAGTGGAAAGAAGCTTATCGAAGGAGTTGCAGGGTATGATTTTTCCGAGGCTGTTTCGCCGTCGAAGACGGGATTACGATTACGACGAAGAATATGAGCAGGGCGGCTATTATGCGGATCTGGAAGAAGGAGAGGGAGAGATTGAGGAAGAACTGAATCTCTCCGATGAGGAGCAGGCCAAGCACTATGCCATTGATCTGTGCGACCAGATGATCAAGGCTGCTAAAGATATTGAAGATACGAGAGCGGAGTATGATCTGGTAACTTCCTATCTCACCGATGTGCAGATCATTGAGGATCTGACGGAGGATGAGCGAAAGCCCATTGCGGATTGTGCAGCCCATGTGGACCGGCTGGGGAAGGAGCGCAGTGAGTTTCTGAAAACAGAGCGCCGGCTGTCCGACTCCCAGTTTGCCCAGATGCAGGAAGAGGAGGACGCACTTCCGGGGATTATAAAACGGCTGAAATCCAACGAAGATTACCTGGACACCGTGAAGCGGGATATGGCTTTTCTGGAGGGGAAAAAGCTGGAGTGGAAACTGGTAAAGAACGATGCAGTCCGCACCCAGCGGCTGATGCAAAAATCTGCCTGCTACCTTTTCCTGTGCTACTTTACACTGATGGCCTTTGCCGTTATCGTGTCCTGGTATATGGAAATGGATCTGGATTTGCGGCTTGTAATGACAATCCTTTCGCTGATTGCTGTTTTGCTGGGAGGGTATATCCTGATCCGCTATATGGATGCATCCACGGATCTTCGTAAATCCAACGTGAACAGGAACCGCGCCATTTCCCTGGAAAACCACGTGAAGATCAAGTATGTAAATATCAAAAATGCCGTGGACTATACCTGCGAAAAGTATCATGTGAGAAATTCCTATGAGCTGTCCTATATCTATGAACAGTATCAGGCGGAGGCCAAGGAGAAGGAGAAATTCCGGGAAACCAGCGACGAGCTGAATTATTATACCAATACGCTTCTGCAGTATCTGAACCGCCTGCGGATGTATGATGCCAAGGCATGGCTCAACCACGCCAATGCCATTGTTGACAGCAGGGAACTGGTGGAGATGAAGCATCAGCTTATCACCCGCCGCCAGAAGCTTAGGACCCGCATGGAATACAGCAAACGCACCATTGCCAACATGAAGCAGGAGGCGTTAGTGAATATCAGGCGGATGGGAGAGGTGAATCCGCAGCTGGTGCAGATCATTAGACAGATTGATAAAATGAATTTGGGAAGGCAGTAAATGCCTTCCCGTTTTTTATTATTTGAAGCAGTCAAAATCCGGATTGAAGGCATAGAAGTTCTTGCTGTCCAATTCCTCCTGTACCATCCGAAGCGCCTCTCCAAATCGCTGGAAGTGAACAATTTCCCGCTCTCTTAAGAACCTGATGGGGTCTGCTACTTCCGGGTCTTTGACAACACGAAGGATGTTGTCATAGGTTTTTCTGGCCTTTTGCTCGGCTGCCAGATCCTCTACCAGATCTGCTATGGCATCTCCGCTGGACTGGAACTCACAGGCATTAAAAGGGATTCCCCCGGCTGCCTGTGGCCATACACCGGCGGTGTGATCGATATAGTAGGGGGCAAATCCTGCTTTTTCCAATTCCTGGGCATTGAGACCCTTGGTCAGCTGCCGGACGATAGCTCCGATCATCTCCAGATGAGCAAGCTCTTCCGTACCGATATCCGTCAATAACCCCGCAACCCGCGGATTTGCTGCTGAGAAACGCTGGGAGAGATACCGCATAGATGCAGACAATTCACCATCCGGACCGCCGTATTGGCTTATGATATAGGAGGCCAGCTTTGCGTTTGGCGTCGAGATGGAAATGGGATACTGTAATCTTTTTTCATAACTCCACATAGACTATATTCCTCCTTCCCATGGCATGCGTCCACTGTTCCAGTCCCAGGAGCTTAAGGATTGCCCCGGCAGCATGGTCAGGGGCTCATATTGCTGCTCGTAGGTATCTTTCGCAGAGTGATAGAGTTCATTGCACTGGTTGAAATAGTCCAGAGCAGCTGCATCATCCGGGTGGGTATCCAGATAAAGTGCCATATCAAGGGCACAGAATCCCAGCATCATGATCCATTCGTATAATTCCTTACGGTTCATCTGTGGCGGACGGTTTGGTCTCATCATCGATTTCTACCTCCACTTCGCATCATACAGTTGCCGGTAAAAGGCTTATCGAGTTCCGGAAAGATGGTTCCGGCCTTCAGTGCCTGTCTTGGATCGTAGGTCTGCCCGAAGGTCTGCCACGGAACGTAAGCCATTCCGGGAACCTGCCAGGGGCATTCATTCCTTTGCATCATGTTTGGAGTCTGATCCATCATATTGGGTTTTCCTTTCATAGCTGCGTATGCTATATGATATGAAAATATGCGTGGGATGTGAAGAAAATAGATATTTTCTGGTATAAACACAATATGATTCCTGATTTTTGCCAAAAAAAGGCTGTTTTTGAACTGTTGTTATCTTCTTGTTGACAGGGGGTTATGGGCGAATTTAATATGAAATTGTAAGGTGGTTTTTGAAAAAATTGAAATAAAGTGCATATAAGTCCTTTTTATAGTACATATGATACACTATAATTTGGTTATCAATTATTTGAATTAATACAGATAAGGAGGAAGCATGGCAAGACATAGGAACTATATCGCTCATATTAGAGAAGCAGGAGAACAGTCTTTATCAGACCACTTACAAAATGTTGCAAGAATGACTTCTACATATTGCGCATCTTATCAAATGAATGATACGGATGTTGCAAAATATGCATACGAAACCGGACTGACACATGATGTTGGCAAGTATTCGGATTTATTCCAACAGAAAATTCAAAATAATTTGAATATTCATGTGGATCATTCCACCGCAGGAGCCAGGGAAATGAGAAAACGTAATATGATGTCAGCCGCTTTTGCAATTGCAGGTCATCATGGTGGAATTCCCAATGGGTCGGATACTTCAAAATCAAATTTAATACAGCGCATTAGGAAACGTGAATTGGAGTCCTATGATGCGTATGAAAAAGAAATTACAATAGACTCTGTAAAAGAGCCGAAATTATCGGCCTTTGATCACTCCTTTTTCACAAGGATGTTATTTTCCTCGCTGGTAGATGCTGATTTTCTGGACACAGAGCAGGCAATGCGGGGAAAAGCTGTAGACAGGGGGACATACGATTCCATAAATATTCTTTACGAAAGGCTGATGGAGAATATTGATCCATGGAGAAATATAACAGAGCAGACATCGGAACTGAACCATATCAGAACGGGTATTCTTGAGCAGTGTATTCAGGCAGGAAACGAAGGAAGAGGGCTATATTCACTAACCGTACCCACAGGAGGGGGGAAGACTGTTTCCTCTCTGGCATTTGCACTGACTCATGCAAAAATGAATCACATGGACCGGGTGATTTATGTGATACCTTATACCAGTATTATTGAGCAAACAGTGGATGTTTTTCGAGACATATTAGGGGATCAGAACGTTCTGGCTCATTACAGTAATTCCCTGCTGGATGATGATCCTGGAGATGGTGATCATTACGACAAGCATAAGTTGTCTATAGAAAACTGGGATGCACCGGTAATTGTGACAACAAGTGTGCAGTTTTTTGAATCACTATACTCCAATAAAGTCTCCAAATGCAGAAAACTTCATAATATTGCAAATTCTGTGATCATTTTTGATGAGGTACAGATGATACCGCTGGGATGCATCAAACCCTGTGTCAGTGCAATTCAGGCACTTGTACAAGCCTATTCCGTCAGTGCGGTCTTCTGTACGGCTACGCAGCCGGTATTGGACAGGTGGATGCCGTCGTTAGCTGCAAAAGAAATCTGTAGTAACTATCAGGAGATATTCTCTAAATTAAAACGTACACAGATTAAAAAACTTGGAAAAGTAACTGAGGATGAGCTGTTTCAGAAAATTAATGAAGAAAAACAGGCATTGGCCATCGTAAATACAAAGAAAGAGGCTCAGAATCTGTATCAGAAATTTCAGTCGGAACAGGGAATCTTTCATCTTTCTACCTATATGACGCCCTGTGATCGTAAAAAGACGCTGAATCTTATTCGAGAACGGTTAAAAGAGGGTGAGGAATGTAAAGTGATTTCCACATCTCTTGTGGAGGCTGGTGTGGATGTGGATTTTCCAACCGTATACCGGGAAATGGCGGGATTAGATTCCATCATTCAGGCGGCTGGAAGATGCAACCGTGAAGGGAAGAGAAAAATGGAGGAAAGTATTGCATGGGTGTTTCAAATGGAAGATCGTGTTCCTAAGATGATAGAGAAAAATGCACTCATGACGGAAGAGACAATGCTGAAATATGGCGACTATGACTCTTTGGATGCTATCCATTATTATTTTCATGCACTTCAGTCTTTAGACGAAGACGCTTTGGATCAGTACCGCATTTTAGAGAGGATTGAAAAAGAAGTGGATGGGGTTGTATTTCCGTTTAAAAAAATAGCAGAGGTTTTTCACATGATCGATTCTGATACAAAAATGTTGATTATTCAGAATGAGGAAGAAGCCCGTCATCTGGTGGATGAATTACAGAGAAGAATCCAAAATGGAGATAATTTTAGAACTGTACTGAAACGTGTGGGCTTATATGCAATTAATATTTATGAGAATGAATACCGCAGGCTGATGGAAGATAACAGTGCCTATGAACTGATTGACGGTGTGGGAGTGCTGCTGAATGAATCGCTTTATACAGAAAATATGGGGCTGCGATACGAGAAAAGTGATGGTGCGACGATGATTTAGATTGA
>ONEJ01000077.1 GCA_900316805.1 uncultured Lachnospiraceae bacterium | reverse complement strand
TGTAGAATTGCGGAAGTTGCGTAGCAACGGAGCAATTCGTGTATCAAATGAGGGGCAAAATACCTTTTGACCCTCATATCATTATATGGACATGTGCTAGGTGAATTTACATTATACCCCACGTGACAAAATGAAATCTTTTTTTGCACTTTCCACATGGTCTTGGATTACTTCAGAATATCAATTGCTTTACTTTCCCAGGAAATATTTATATACCATCCTTATGGAAATCAACCCGGAGAATACACCGGCTGACCGGAAGATACGTGATCTCATAGGTTCCGGCATCCAGCTTCTCCGGCCGCCCATTCGTCATATCCTCGAAATAATCATCCACCATCCGGTTGAGATCCTCTGCCTCCAGATTATCACTGACCATATATTTGTCGGCATTGATCCATACATAATAGTGATACTCATGATAGGTATTTCTCCTGGTCTCCTGCTTCTCATCAATCTCCTGTATATTGAAGTTTCGCGTTGTAACGCTCTTTGTGTTGCCGGTGATCATATTGGGAATATCACAAAGAACCAGCGTAAATCGGCCAAGAGTAAGTGGTGATCGAAATACCATCACAAGGCAGAGCACGGCAATGATGAGTAAATCTCCCATTTCACGAATCATCTCACTGTACTCCCCTTCCTGCATCAGATACCGGATCACCGAAATTACGATATCCACCAATGCAAGAAAAAACAACGGAATATATGCTCCCTTGATCAGAAAATAATAGGCTTCCTGATAAGGACTCGCCGGCTGGTTATATAGGAATTCCAAAATAAAGTAGATTCCAACTTTCAGCAGTGCCAGAATTGCAAAAGCCAGAATTACAAAATATCTGCGGTTCCACTTTTCTTTTAATTTGTATAACATTTTTCACAACGCTCCATAATAAACTTCCATATTCAACTCCATCAGACAATCTTTACTATCGACATCCATGCCATTATTTTTGCAAAAAAAAGGAACCAACGGTTCCTTTCTCTCAATGTCTTCAGCTTTTTTAGACAGGTGCATCTGACGAACCCCTCACAATTTCTTCAGTTTTTCATCGCCGGGTTCCTCTGACAAACGCACCGATAGAAGTTCCTACTTCTATTATCATATTATAATTAGGAAAATCAAAAGTCAATACAGAATTTGGTTTTTTGCACATGACATTTTTACCAAAAAAAACCTCCCCACCTTCCAAAAACCTCCCCATTTTTACTAAATCAACCAAGCGTCCCTGTGAAATTTGTTGATTTTATCACTGAAACATGTATAATACTAAATTAGGGAAAAAGGATTTCCCTAAGCAACAGAACAATAGAGTCTGCAATGCAGTACTTTATTAAATATTACTATATTATAAGGAAAGAGGTTAAAGGAAAATGGCAGAAATCAATTTAAGCAAGTATGGTATTACCGGTACTACAGAGATCGTACACAACCCTTCTTATGATGAGTTATTCAAAGAGGAGACTAAGCCGGAGCTGGAAGGCTTTGAAAAGGGTCAGGAAAGCGAGCTTGGTGCTGTCAACGTTATGACCGGAATCTATACCGGACGTTCCCCAAAAGACAAGTTCATCGTTGAGGATGAGACCTCTAAGGATACTGTTTGGTGGACCACTGAGGAATACAAGAACGACAACCACAAGGCAAGTCCGGAAGCTTGGGCTGCTGTTAAGGATCTTGCCATCAAAGAGCTTTCTAACAAGAAGCTTTATGTAGTAGATGCATTCTGCGGTGCTAACAAAGACACCCGTATGGCAATCCGTTTCATCGTTGAGGTTGCTTGGCAGGCACATTTCGTAACCAACATGTTCATTCAGCCAACCGCTGAGGAGCTTGAGAATTTTGAGCCTGACTTTATCGTATACAACGCTTCCAAGGCTAAGGTTGAGAACTACAAGGAGTTAGGATTAAACTCTGAGACAGCTGTTATGTTCAACCTTACCAGCAAAGAGCAGGTAATCGTTAACACATGGTACGGCGGAGAGATGAAGAAAGGTATGTTCTCTATGATGAACTACTTCCTTCCTCTGAAGGGCATCGCTTCTATGCACTGCTCTGCTAACACCGACTTAAACGGCGAGAACACCGCTATCTTCTTCGGTCTTTCCGGAACAGGTAAGACTACACTTTCTACCGATCCTAAGCGTCTTCTCATCGGTGATGATGAGCACGGCTGGGATGACAATGGTGTATTCAACTTCGAAGGTGGATGCTACGCTAAGGTTATCGATCTGGACAAGGATTCTGAGCCGGATATCTACAATGCCATCAAGCGTGACGCTCTGTTAGAGAATGTTACACTGGATGAGAACGGCAAGATTGATTTTGCTGACAAGAGCGTTACAGAGAACACTCGTGTTTCTTACCCAATCAACCATATTAACAATATCGTACGTCCAATCTCTTCTGCACCGGCAGCAAAGAACGTAATCTTCCTGTCTGCAGATGCATTCGGCGTACTTCCTCCAGTATCTATCCTGACACCGGAGCAGACCAAGTACTACTTCCTGTCTGGTTTCACCGCAAAGCTTGCAGGTACTGAGCGTGGAATCACAGAGCCTACTCCTACCTTCTCCGCATGTTTCGGACAGGCATTCTTAGAGCTTCATCCTACCAAGTATGCTGAGGAGCTGGTTAAGAGAATGGAGATGAGCGGTGCAAAGGCTTACCTTGTTAACACCGGATGGAACGGAACCGGAAAGCGTATCTCCATTAAGGATACCCGTGGTATCATCGATGCCATCTTAAACGGAGACATCTTAAACGCTCCGACCAAGAAGATCCCATACTTCAACTTCGAAGTTCCTACCGAGCTTGCCGGTGTTGATACAGGCATCCTTGATCCTCGCGATACTTACGCTGATGCTTCTGAGTGGGAAGCTAAGGCTAAGGATCTTGCTGAGAGATTCACCAAGAACTTCAAGAAGTACGAAGGCAATGAGGCTGGTAAGGCATTAGTTGCTGCTGGTCCTCAGCTTTAATTCTTCGGAACCGCTAAATATATACAACTATAAAAAGCACTGGAATTAACTAATTCCAGTGCTTTTCATTATGCATTCAGGCCATTTAATCCTCGGATGAGAGGCCTGTTTCTGCCATTTCTACCAACAACATTTTATTACCACGCCAATCAAAAACCGCAATCATATCTTCTGTTCCCTGCACGACAATGTTATGATAACACCTGCTTTTCATTTGTCAATGTACGAAACATCCTTCCCTATTTCGATGGCATAAGCCAGCAGCTTCGCATTTGCCTGCTCCAGACGAGCAAATTGCCTTTTGCAGCAAATCACCTGTTCGCATTGTTCCACATGGTGTTTCGCAGTCTCCAGCACATCCTCTGTCATAGGCTCAAAGGCCGCTGCCGCAATCACCTCCGCTGCCAGTGCAAGTGCCACAGGATAATCCAGATCATTTTCATACAGAATTCCTGTCACAAAAGGGATTCCCGCCCGCTGAAGCTTACGGTACACCGGTTTTCCACATCCTCCTCCGGCGATGACAAAAGTCTTAGGATTCCCTGTGGGTTTCTGCAGTTCCATACTGCTGTTCTTTTCGTCGTAGCTGCCTGTTTCGATTTCAAAAAGAGATTGGATATACCCGGGTTCAAAAATCTCTTCCGGCGTTCCAAACCTTTCCACGTATTTTCCTTTCACACACAGAACTTTATCCGACACCCGCTCTGCCAGCTCCAGCTCGTGAACTGACATAATGACCGTCAGTCCCTTTTTCCTGGTAAGTTCCTGCAGTACGGACAGAAATTCCAGCTTGTATTTTACATCCAGAAAAGAAGTGGGCTCATCGAGGATCAAAATCTGCGGCTCCTGGCAGATGGCACGGGCCAGCATGACCCGCTGTCTCTGCCCGTCACTGATCTTTGTGAAATCCTGATCCCGCATTTCAGAAATATGCACAAGCTCCATGACAGACTCCACCGCACGGTAGTCTTCCGGAGTAAGAAAACCAAAACGCCCGGTATAAGGGTACCTTCCGGTGGCAACCACGTCCCCGCAGGTCATCAGTTCCGTCTGCAGTTTTTCCGTGAATACAACTGCCATCTTCCGGGAGAGCTCACTGCCGGAAAGCCCCGCCATATCCTGTCCATCCAGTCGGACAACGCCACCAATTAATGCAAGCTGTCTTGCAATACTTTTTAGAATTGTGGATTTTCCTGCACCATTTGGGCCGATCAGCGTGAGGATTTCTCCCTGTCCGGCATGAATGGTAATATTTTCAATCAGCGGGACGCCCTGATAGCCGACGCTCATTTTCTCAGTTGTAAAATAATAATTCTCCATATATCTTTCCTAGTGTTACGATTATTGTATATAATGATATGAGGGTCAAAAGGTATTTTGCCCCTCATTTGATACACGAATTGCTCCGTTGCTACGCAACTCCTGCAATTCTACACACATTCGGAATCCGTTGATTTTCCAAGGAAAATCACTACTTCCTCATGTGTGTGCGGGTCAACAAGTCAGAGCTC
>ONEJ01000011.1 GCA_900316805.1 uncultured Lachnospiraceae bacterium | reverse complement strand
TGGAATTATAGAGCAGCTCTTGGATATAATAACCAAGCTATTACTCCTGCATAGCCAACCATGGACGATATTCTTTGCCTTCCAAAATATCTGCAATTCTCTCACATGCATGTCCATCTCCATAAGGATTACATGCTTTTGCCATTGTGTCATATGCTATTTGATTTTCAAGAAGTTCTTTGAAAGTTTTATAAATAATTTCTTCATCAGTTCCCACTAATCTTAGAGTCCCAGCCTTTACTCCCTCCGGTCTTTCGGTTGTATCTCTCATAACAAGTACAGGTTTTCCATAAGAAGGTACCTCTTCCTGAATTCCACCTGAATCAGTAAGGCAAAGGTAACATCTTGCTTCAAAATTATGGCAATCAACAACATCAATCGGTTCAATAATATGAATTCTATCACAACCACCAAGTTCATCTTCTGCTGCTTTTCTTACAATAGGATTCATATGAATTGGATAAATCGCTTTGCAATCAGGGTGCTCATCAAGAACTCTCCTGATAGCCCTAAACATATTATGCATTGGTTTCCCAAGATTTTCTCTTCTATGAGCAGTGATAAAAATTAACTTATCACCACCTACCCACTCCAGCTCGGGATGAAAATACTTTGCCTTAACAGTATGTTTCATAGCATCAATAACAGTATTTCCGGTAATATAGATCTTGCTAGGATCTTTCCCCTCTCTAATTAAATTATCTGCAGCCATTTGTGTTGGAGCAAAATTATACTGCGAAAGGATCCCAACAGCTTGGCGGTTAAATTCCTCTGGATATGGTGAATCTATATTATATGTTCGAAGACCAGCTTCTACATGTCCAATGGGGATTTGTAAATAAAAACATGCCAAAGCTGTCACAAAGGTTGTCGACGTATCTCCGTGCACAAGAACCACATCCGGTTCTACTGCTTCGAGTACACCCTTTATTTTATCTAAAATTCCAGTTGTAATATCAAACAAAGTTTGGCCTTGTTTCATTATAAAAAGATCGTAGTCTGGGATTACATGAAATGTATCTAAAACCTGATCCAACATTTGTCTATGCTGTCCTGTGACACAAACAATAATTTCCATAGATTTTCTTTTTTTTAGTTCATTTACCAAAGGACACATTTTAATTGCTTCAGGTCTGGTTCCAAAGACCATCAGTACCTTTTTCCTCATAATACCACATTCCTCTTTTACAACTTTCCAAATGTTATTTCTTCACTTCTCTCATTATCAACTATTATCCTGGTTAACTTTTCCAACAATGAGTATTGTAATTTTTACCATTTATTATTCATTCCCTTCATATCTATGGAATCATCCTTATAATTAAACAAGCAACTCTACAACTCAAAACGGCTTTCATAAATAAAACTATCAGTTATTTTTTAACAATCTATTTATCAAATCTGGATCTATGACACCAGCCAAACAATATAAAAATATATAACCAATGCCAATAATAACTATAGAAAAAATATAATAAATCCCAGAGAATTTTAGTAAAACGGCAATCCCGAATGTGAAAACACAGAGAAAAATAAGCTTATTAAGATTATAATTTTCAATTTGTAAGTTTATATTTTTTTCTGTATAATACTTCATCCCAAACAAATTAATTAATTCGCTTAATAACGTTGTTGCTGCAGCAGCCACGATACCATAATATGGTATAAATATCAAATTAAGAATCACATTACACATTCCGCTAAGAGAAACGATTCTTAAATATAAAGACTGTTTCCCAGCAGCTGATAAAGCATATCCATAGATTTCCCTATAGTATAATAAAACAACATATATTAGTAATATTGCAAATGCCACATAACCATTTTCATATTCTCTTCCATATAAAAGGCTCAACAGATTTCTGCCAAAAATCACTCCAATAATAGCACATGGAATAATAAAACTCATCAAAACTGTCCTTAATTTTCCAATAATACTATTTAGATTTTTAATATCTCCATTTGCTATCTTTTCAACAAACATTGGAAATAAGGGTGTAAAAATAATTGAACATATTGAGATAAATTCGTTTACAATTTTATAATCAGCACTATAGTATCCTACCATTGAGTTATCTTGAACATATCCCATAATAAGAATATCTATATTAGTGTTGATTCCCGCAAATATTCCAGAAGCCATATATGGAAACGAATTTTTTAGAAATTTTATTATATTTACTTTTTTTACACTTATACTAAGCCCATATTTTTTCCTTAAATATACCACATACACAAGATACAATGACAAAGTTGATATAATATTAGGAAAAATAAGTGTATATACATTTCGCACACCTAATAAAAAAAATAAAATCAGTAGAATAGCATTTACAGGGGTAATAATCATTGATGCGAACGCTGTAATTCTCATATCCTGCAATGCCTGGAAAATCCAAGATATCTCACATGATTGAAACAATAACAACAAAAAATAAGGCCAAACACAATTATGTGTTGATGGTAATAAGACGTAAATAAAAACTGCAATAGAAGCAATAACCCCCATTATCATTTTAACTGTTGAAATCTCGCTAATAATTCTTTGCTGTTCCTGATGGTCATTCTCTTTTGCTAGGAGATACAAGCCATATCCACTAGTTCCAAAAACAGAAATCATTAAAAAATATGAATATTCCGTTAACGCAATATTATATTCACCAAAAATTGCACTTCCAAACACCCTCGCTGTTACAGCCACGACCAAAAAGGATATGACTTTTGTAACCATATTACCGGTGAAATTATAAATCATATTTTTAAGCACTTTATTATTCACATTATCTCTCCATATTTTTTAATAACAGTGCAGAAAAGATATCAGTATCTTTTCTATTAATTTATTAGAATAAATGGGTACGTTTTATTATCTATTTTGTTTCTTAATCCATCAAACCAATATGTCAAATATATGAAGTATTTCTTGTCTCTGAATATTCCATAATAAAGATATTTGATAAATAGATACAGTATTCCTTGAGCGCAAATAATCTTGTTTGGGGAATTCCTTTTTAAAAAGACTATCCTATTTCTCTCCAAAAGATAAGTTCTTAAACCACTATGCTTACTTATTGATGCCGACTCCTTATGTCTTATGAATGCATTTGAAATACATACATTATCAAACCCTCTCTTTTTAGCCCCACAACACCATTCGGTTTCCTCAAAGAACAAAAAATAGTTCTCAGGCAAATAACCTAACTTTTGTATAATTTCTGTTTTAAATACCATACATGCTCCACCTACATAATCGCAATGCACATTTTTTTGTATATGATTTAATTTAACATTATTATTTATGGTAATTATTTCTCCTTTGTTATATTTTATATTACCACCGGTAGATTGAACCAAACCACTGTAATAATCAACAATAACAGGTCCGACAAAAGCAACATTATCATTTTTTTCAAGATATTCTATACAAGGATTTAAAAAATTCATTGGTACAACAGTATCATTATTAAGTATACATACATAATCGGCACCATGGTCTATTGCGTACCTTATACCAATATTATTTCCTCCAGCATATCCTAAATTTTTATTATTCTTAATATAAACGCACTTCTCCTTATACAATTCTTCTAATTTCTCAAAGCTATTATCAACCGAACCATTATCAACAATCAAAATAGTATTTGATATATTTTTAATGTTATTTATTGAACTGTCTATACACTCTTTGGTATCATCAAAATTATTGTAACTTAAAATAACTGTATAGATTTTTTTTCCCATGTCGATTCCTCTCGTTTTAAATACTCTTATTTTCTTTCCAAAAGAAGTTGGAATATTCTTTTACAATCTCCTTCACGTTCCGTATACCTATTTCTTCCGGACTGATAAATGAAAAAGTATTTGCAACATCAGTCCTGCCATACAAATCTTTCCCCTTCTCCAAGCATTCTTTAATATATAAATCATCAGAAGAATATTTTTTCATTTTGGAAACAATTTCTGGTCGATCATCAATAATAGATTTTAGTTTACGTTTTACCGAATCTATTCCTCCCAAATAAGAAAAATGCCATCCACCATCTTTTATAGATAACAATTTATTTCTAGAATCTCTCAGTGTCTGTGGAAATTGCATATTCTTGTACTTACATATAATTGTAGTTGGAATCAATCCTCTTGCCTGACAATTCATGTAATAATAATAATTTCTCATATGTAAACATACTGGTATTTTTTCAATAGCCGTTTTCAAATTAAGTCCACCCGACAAAAGTAAAAATAATTCTTGTTTAGACAACGTAGATGCAGCTGATAAAATAGCTCTCTTATTATTTTTCTTTGAATTCAATGATTCTTTGCAAATATAGTATTTCTCCGGATTAATAAGTAAATCCGGATTTGGTATCTCATCCACATCAGATATCATGATAATATCGTCTTCTTGGCACTTTCGAAGACCATATATCATACAATTTCTTTGATGCCTCTCTATTGACCAGTCACCTGAGCCTGTGCTACTTGGGATATTGTCGCTTGTTACATAAATGATGCGATCCCTATACTCAAATAGTTCCTTTTCCCTCTCTTTGAAAAAATAGGGTTTGTTTTTTCCCCTAAATGTTTTATTTAATTCCACAACAACAAAATAATCAACGACATCTTTTAATAATGATATTCTTATCTTTAATAAATCGATTTCATTATATATCATGCAACAATCATAAACTGCCATTTCATCCTCCACGAATGATAATTTCCTTTATTAACATAATTATCTTATTAGAGCGTCAATATTTTCCATTAAATAAATTCAAATATATTTTTTCATCTATCTGAAATAAATTTACCTATCTTTCTTATCGCCTCTTGTGAATCTACCTCATAAAATAATTTACTTACAAAAATTTGATAAATGTATTCTCTTGACTTCAATCCTTGCTTCAACAAGCGCTGTACTGCGTCCGCAAATGACTCTTGGTCCTGAATACATATTCCCAATTTATTCTCCTCAATAACATGATTTATTCCCTCGTTATTTGAGCTAACTACATTCAATCCCATTGCAACATACTCATAAAACTTCGATGGTGCCGCATAATATTGATTAACCCCCATGGTAGGATCATAATATTGAATTCCAATACTACAACATCTCATTATATTGAGTAATAGTTTTCTTTCTACTGCCCCATAAACTCTACAATTTCCAACATTTACAAACTGGTTTTTTAGCTTGTCTATCAGTGTATCGTCTCCATACAAAAAAAAGACAAAATTCACTTTTTCTCTTAATTGTAGAATATCTTTTAGTATAAATTGCAATCCACGATCATCATTTATGCCCCCTGCATAAATTGCAATAGGAAGCTTATTACCAAAATTCAAATATTTATCTATATCTACGTTTGCATTTACATCTTCTACATTATCCGAAATCGTATTATGTATAATATATATTGGCTGTTTAATTCCATATTTCTTACTCCGATATCTGGCCCGTTCCCTTAGACAATCTATAATCATATCTGGCTCATCTGCATGATTTTCATAAAATTTTAAAAGATACCTATACGTGGGATAATCTTTTTCATTATATAACTCTGTATTATAATGAATCAGCACTTTGTTTTTGTATATATGCTTAACAATTATCCCCTCAACAAAAAATTCTAAGTCGTTTACTATAATAATATCATATCTTTTTGCTTTCATTAAAAAATAGATTTTCGAAAGCACCGCTCTTACTTTTGGTATTTTACCATACCAAGTGTCTAAAAATGAATAATAATGATCACTTGAAATTTCTTGTTGTGATGTTAATCCCCAAATATCTACCTCTGCGCTCCCTTGTAGTGCTTTTTGCAGATAAAACAAACAAGCATATGCATTTTTCACATTGTGATAGGTAAAAATCCCAATTTTTTTCATTAAATACAATCTCCTCAAATAACCAACTACCCTTTTTTCGTTACTTATTTTGCATAATATTCTTATTATTCTTGGAAAAATAAAATTTATTAGCCATCTTTTTCCAAACACCTTTACAATACGGAAACATTCTAACTATAATTTTCATCCCATAGCCATCTGTTCCATATTTCCAATACACTTTTTTCCATTTGTGATACATGATTAACACCTGTGCTTTATACAGCGCTTTTTTTCTTCCATCTGTCTTCTTATCGTAATCCATCAAACAATACACTCTAAGTAAATCTTTAACGTAAAGAGCCACTTTATACGAAAAGTAATTGTTTAAATTATTTTTCGCCAGAAATTCACAAATCTCATCTCCACCACCTATTTGTTCGTAATAATATGGTCCCAACAAGCGTGCATGGCATAATGAACTATCTAATACCCGGTAATAATAAAAATAATCCTGTACAATACATACCTTTCTGGCATGAAATGCTAATATAGGATTCATCATCATATCCTCAAAAAATATGGTTGGATAATTTGTCTGGAACATTCTCAAATCCAAATTCTCCAAAAAATCTCTCCGATATAATTTTCCCCATAATGGAGTCCAATCAATTTCCGGATCAGCAAGTCGATCACAGCAATCTGGCCCCATCAGAACTATTTTCCCCGGATTCTCCCTAAATTCCTGTTTGATCATGCCCTCATCTTCATTTTTCCATCCCGCAATGATATCAATTTGGTCATCTGCATACGATAATAATACCCGGATCATATCATGAGATATCTTATCATCATCATCCATAAACATGACCCATTCTCCCGTAGATGCTTCATATCCATTAACTCTTGCCGCAGATAAGCCTTGATTGTTCTGATGAATCACCTTTACTCTTTGATCTCTTGCGGCAAGCTGGTCACACATAGATCCCGCATTATTTGTGGATCCATCGTCTACCAGGATTATCTCTATATCTGAAAATGTCTGGTTTTTAACAGAATTTACACATTCTGCTAAGTATTCAGTTTCATTATATACCGGAATAATTACCGAAACCATATTATTATTCTCCCGTCAAATTACTTTCATAATATTTCTCCATGATCCAATCAGGTACCATAGCTGCAATAATCGGTTTTGCAGCCCATATTCGTTGATACAATGGAAAATGCAATTTTTTATATCCATACCAAAACACTTTTGCGGTCTGAATTCCCGCCTGTAAGTTTCTTTTCTTTAAGTCTTTTTTCCCTTCTCGATATTTGTAGAGCACTTCCTGCAAATTATAACCGGTATAACCATTTTCGTAAAATCGAAACCATAGTTCCAAATCCTCTGCTCTCATCGTCTCACGAGTTTCAGAATAACCATTCAAAAGGTCATATACACTTTTTTTCATCATGATTGTTGGATGTGCAAAAGGCGTATCTTTCAGTAACATCTTTTTATCTGGATATTCTATACTTGTCCGTATCCCATGCTCTCCGTTTTCATCGAAGATGATACGATTACATCCCACGACATCATATTCAGGATGCTTTTCCAAAAATGATACCTGTTTCTCTAATCTTTGAGATAAGCTAATATCATCTGCATCCATTCTTGCAATATATTTACCTTTAGATATTTCTAAGCATTTATTCAGCGAAGCTGCCAATCGCACATTTTTATCATTGTGCAAAATAGTAATTCTTGAATCGATTTTTCTATACTTTTCAAGAATGCTCCACGTCCTATCAGAAGAACAATCATCACAAATAATAAACTCCCAGTTTTGATATGATTGGGATATTATTGAATTAACTGCATCCTCAAGAGTGTCTTGCCCATTATACACTCCCATAATAACACTTACTAAAGGCTCTTTCATCTTTGTTACCCGATCTACGTCAAAACAAACATTTAACAGTACTCTCTACTACTCTTTTCTTATCAAAGTTATCTTCCATATGCTGCCTTGCAGCAAGTCCCATTTCTCTGCATCTTTCATAAGGCAATTCCACAAATTTCTTCATTCCCTTATACAATTCCTCTACACTCCTGCTTTGAATCAAATATCCACTCTTTCCATCCGCTACAGCCTCTCTGCATCCTGGAATATCGCTCGTAATCACCGGTCTCCCCATAGCAGCACACTCCAGATTGGTATTAGCCATCCCCTCATGCCATGATGGTAATACAAAACAATGGCTTTGTGCGATAAAAGGCTTTACATCCTTCTGATATCCATGATATGAAAGCCATCCTTTCTGTTCCTTTTTTTTCATAATGGGAACATAATCCTCCTCACATGGCCCTACAACATCCAAATGAACGGAATAGGAGTGATTCACTAGTTGTTCCATTGCTTCAAATAACTCATCTACCCCTTTTTCTTTCATCACTCTGCCAACAAAAAGAAAACGTATTGGCTTCATCTCCTTCGGATATTCCGTATATGAATATTCATCCAAATTTACCCCCGCCCCATTCAGTACCACGCTCTGTTCCTGTGTCACAATCTTCTTGTTCTCAAACACCTTTTGATTTTCTTTGTTTTCAAAAAACACGATTTCAGCCTTCGCCAAAGCAACGCAGTACATCTTTGTCACAAGCCATTGTAACACTCCTTTTTTCTGAAAGGCCGTTCCTAATCCTGTAATATTAACATAATAAGGAACTTTACACCATTGAGACACTATTCCTCCGTATATATTTGGCTTGATTGTATATGTAATAACTTTGTCAGGTTTTAGAAATCTTATTAATTTTATATATTGCTCTATCGCATAAAAATCTTTAAGAGGATTTATTCCCCTTCGGTCAATTGGAACTTCCACAAAATGACACCCCATGCTCTCCAATTGCTGAATACATTCGCCATTTGGAAGCGCAATATATACTTCTAATCCTTCTCCATTTCTCCCATCTACCACACTCCCAGGAGAAATCATTTCTTGAATTAGTTCCTTTCTAAACTTATATAGCCCAATATCATTATTCGCCAGAATAAGAATCCTGGATTTCCTCTTACCAGTAGTTTCACGTAATACTCTCTCAAATTTCTTAAACATCTGACTTCCTCTTTATCTAAGACAATCCACTATTAGTGAAACTTTATCACCTTCGCCGGATTCCCCACCGCCGTACACGAATCCGGGATATCCCGGATTACCACCGAACCGGCTCCAATCACACTGTTTTTCCCGACCTTGATCTGCTGGATCAAATGTGCTCCTGTCCCCAGTTCCGTACACGTTCCGACCTGAACCATACCTGACACATTTACACTGGGGTACATTGTCACAAAATCTCCAAGTTCCGCATCATGCCCCACGGTACAATCCAGATTAAGAATTGCATGCTTTCCAATGGTGATATCTACCGTAATGATCGTGCCGGCACAAATAATCGATCCCTCTCCAATGGTAACCCTTTCTGAGAGAATCGCATCCGGATCGATCAGGGTTGCATAGCGGATATTCGGATACTGATTGATCCTTTTGATCAGCATTTTACGTACCTTTGCCGATCCTACGGCACATACCACATAGGTATTCTCCTCCGCCTCACTAAGAAGATCAATCCCTCCTGCAACGGGATATCCGTCCTCCATCACGCCATGTTTACTTTTATCATCATCCAGAAAGCCCAACAGATTCCATGTAGGTAATTGCTCATTCATTCTCTTTACCAGCCATGCAACCTCTCTGCCAAATCCACCGGCTCCGATAATATACAAATTTTTCATATTATTCATTACTTTCTTTCCCAGTATCTGATCCCATAAATTCTTCCATCGTCGCACTTGTCCCGGAGCTGATCCCGTCATGACGCAGTACCGTGCCAACCGTCTGGAAAATAATCTTCCAGTCTCCAAGAAACGTCACATGATCCACATACCTCACATCCCAGTCAAATTTCTCCTCCCAGGAAATAGCGTTACGTCCATGCACCTGTGCCAGCCCGGTAAATCCCGGACGAACTTCATGACGCCTAGCCTGATGCTCATTGTATCTGGGAAGATATCTTACCAGCAAAGGTCGTGGCCCAACAATGGACATATCTCCCTTCCATATGTTCACCAGTTCCGGCAGCTCGTCAAGGGAAGTGGCACGAAGCTTTTTCCCAAAGGCCGTTAACCGTTCTTCATCGGAAAGCAGTCTGCCTGTTTGATCCTTCGCATCCGTCATGGTCCGGAATTTGTATAGCTTAAATATCTTTCCATCCTTTCCCGGACGCTCCTGGGTAAAAATCACCGGAGAACCAAGTTTCCTGCGGACAAGAACTGCTGTTACCCCAATGACCGGACTCAATACCAGAAGTGCCAGAGAAGAGCACAAAAAATCCTGTGGACGCTTTACATATTTTTCATAAAATCCTTTTTTATGACTCATATGGCAGACTCTTTATCCTCCCATTGTCTGTATGTGATCAACTGTCAAAACAGTTATGTACGATCTCGATAATTTGTTCCTGCTGTGCCTCCGTCATCTTGATATCGCTGGGCAGGCACAATCCCCGGTGGAAAATATCCATGCCCGCATCTCCTTCCCTTGTGAAGAAGGGATTGTTTCGATATATTGGCTGCATATGCATAGGCTTCCAAATAGGACGACCTTCTGCATTATATGCTGCCAAAGCCTCCAATATTTCCGTTGGACATGTTTTCCCCTTCTCTGACCTATAAAGTGCCTCATGTTCCGACCGGACCTGTCTGCACATGGCATCGGGTTCAATCAGCATACAGGACAGCCAGTAGTTGGGTTCACTCGTATCGGCATCAAAGGGATTCATCATCACCGGCAGGTCACGGAACCCCTCCTGATAGCGTTCATAGATTGCCTTTTTCAATGCGATATGCTCCTTTAGGTGGGGGTACTGTCCCCTGACCACACCGGCGATCACATTGCTCATGCGATAGTTATAGCCGAGCTCCTCATGCTGATACCAGGGCGCATTCTCTCTCGCCTGGGTAGACCACTTCCGCACCTTGTCTGCTGCCTCTTTCCTATCTGTCAAAAGCATTCCTCCGGCAGAACCAGTAATGATCTTATTGCCATTAAAGCTGATGGCGCTGTAATCTCCAAAGGTTCCTGTCTGCCTGCCCTGATAGGAAGCGCCGAGGGATTCCGCGGCATCCTCGATCAAAAGGGCATCATGTCTGTGACAGACCTCAAGGATCTCATCTATCTTCCCCGGAACACCATACAGATGTGCCATCACCACAAGCCGGACTTGGGGATACTGTCTGAAAGCCTGCTCCAAAGCCTGTGGATCCATGTTCCAGGTATCATACTCCGTGTCGATAAACACCGGTATACCCCCTTCATAAACCACCGGATTGACCGTTGCATCGAAGGTCATATCGGAACAGAACACCCGGTGTCCGCACAACGCCCCTTTTCCCTGCCGTGGATATCCATAGAGCCTTTCTCCTGCCAGCCTCACAGCCATATGTAACGCCGCCGTTCCCGAAGAAAGTGCCACTGCGTAGCCGCAGCCGATTTGCTCACAGGTCATTTGCTCGACTTCATTGATATTCTCACCTACCGTAGACATCCAGTTTGTCTCATAGGCTTCTGTCATGAATTTCAATTCCTCCCCATGCATGGTGGGTGAGGAAAGCCAGATTTTCGTTTCAAATTTTTTCACTTTACAGCTTCATCCCCTATTCCAACATAGGACGGTACAATGTTTTTTACCGCCTTTCTGATATCCGCTCCATCCTCATAGGCCTGTATCTTCAGTTCCGTCAGTTCCTCAAAGAATTTCTCCTTGTCAATTTCAATAGGTTTTCCAATAAAGATCAGGTCATTGGCGGTTTTCTGCAGGCCTTCTTCCTTCCGCAGACACTCTTCGTACATCTTCTCTCCGGGTCTTAATCCCGTATAGACGATTGGGATGTCCACATCCGGCTCGTAGCCGGAAAGCCGAATCAGGTTACGGGCCATATCATCAATCTTCACAGGCTCTCCCATGTCCAGAACGAAGATTTCTCCACCCCTGGCATAAGCTCCCGCCTGCAGCACCAGTGATACCGCCTCTGGTATTGTCATGAAATAACGGATAATATTCTTGTCCGTTACGGTTACGGGTCCCCCCTCCGCAATCTGCTTCTTAAAAAGGGGCACCACGCTTCCGTTGCTTCCCAGGACATTTCCAAAACGCACGGCAACATAATTGGTGTCCGGATAATCCTTCTGGATTCCCTGAATGATCATCTCGCAGATTCGCTTGGAGGCTCCCATGATATTGGTGGGATTCACGGCCTTGTCTGTGGAGATAAGTACCATCCTTTTAGCTTTATTCTCACCCGCTGCCCTTGCAACATTTAAGGTTCCAAACACGTTATTCTTGATTGCCTCGTTGGGATTGGACTCCATCAACGGCACATGCTTATGGGCTGCCGCATGGAATACAATGTCCGGATGATACTTGGCAAATACCGAATTCATCCGATGGGTGTTTCTCACAGAGGCAATCAGAACCACCAGATCCAGATCCGGATAATCGTGCTGCAGCTGCAGCTGCAGATCGTAAGTAGTATTCTCATAGATGTCCAGAATGATCAGCTGCTTGGGACCATGGGCAGCAATCTGGCGGCAGAGCTCGCTGCCGATAGAGCCTCCTCCTCCGGTCACCAGCACTGTCTGATCTGCCAGGTACTCCATGATCTCATCCATCTGGATCTTTACCGGCTCTCTCCCCAAAAGATCCTCGATTTCCACCTCCCGGAACTGGGATACACTGACCTCGTCATTGAGAATCTGTGCCATGCTTGGCAGAAGCTTGACTCTGCAGCCACTGTCTCTGCAGATTTCAATAATGTTTTTCTTTCTGGCTGCCGGAAGGTTCGGTATCGCGATAAAGATTTCTTTTACCCCATACCTTTGGGCTGCCCAGATTATTTTGCCATCGTCTCCCACCACCGGCGCTCCCAGAATCGAACGTCCTACCTTGTGGGGGTTGGCATCGATTACACAGACCACCTGATTGCGCACAAGAGGGTTATTCTGCATGTCCTTAATCAGCATACAGGCTGTATCCCCCGCGCCAATGACCATGGTGGGAATACTCTCGGCATTTTTCCCCCTCGCATAGGAGTTTCGAAGGATCCGCGCCCCACGATAGAAAAACCGGCTCATACATATCAGTCCCAGCAGGAAGAAGAAATACAATATGTAATAGGAACGCGGCATGCTCCAGAGAAGCATGTGCATACCGATACTCTGGGAGCCTGCGGCCAGCATGCACGCCACCAGAACATTCATCATTTCCTGTACACTGGCGTATTCCCACAGGCTGTTATAAAGCTTCATAAAGGCAAATATTGCAACAGTAACTGCCCCGTTGATCAGAAAATACTTAAGGGCATTCTGTCCAAACTGAGGGGTAATCTGCCCGATGCTAAACTCAAACCTTGTCCAAAGGGCAAGGAATTCTGCAAGGGCAACTGCCAGAATATCATATGCAATTAAAACTGCCACACGAAGTGTCTTTGGCGTAGTTTGCAGCCACTTTTGTACCCTAGCAAGCATCTGTTTTTTCCTTTGTTTCTGGTATAATTTCCATTTCCACAACTTCTGCTGGCTTCCTTCGCTCCTCAAGTATACGATTCACTGCCAGTCCAATTCCCATCAGTGCCCAGAAAGAAGGAGCTGTACTTATATTTGAATCATTTGCAAGACCGGCAATAAGATAGGTGAGAATGCCGGAAAAAATACCAAAGCCTATCCATACAAGGTTTTCATGAAAATCAGCTTTTCTGTATAGCTTTATACTCTGTATCAAATACATCATGAAAAACAAAATAAACCCACAAAGTGCCAAGGCACCGTTTTCAATCCACTGCTGCAAATAGAGACTATGTGCTTTAACATCTATTGAAGTCTGTATATCCCGATATTCTCTGTAAATGTAGTCCTCCTGCGGATAGGCGAAAACAAATGCATTCGCTCCAACACCGATCAAATACGAATGATCCATAATCGTCTTCAAACTGCCATTCCAGATTCGTCCTCTTCCACTTAAAGCATTGTCGTTAAAAATGTGAAGAAAATCCGGAGACTTGTAGGATACTAATTTTCCCACAGGATTTAAATAATAGTATTTTTCATCTTTTGTTTTTAAGAAATACCACTCATGGTCGTCAACCTCAACGACAATTCCCATGGAATCATCAATCATCGCCGGAGCAATTTTACAGCCCAAATACATAATGTTCGTTATTTTTTGGGTGTCTGAATCTATCGTTTTTGTCTCTAATTGCTCTCCATCTCCATCACGGCACACGATCGACCAACCATCTTTATCACTGTAATCATAAGTAATTTTCAGAGTCTGATGATTAATATTCATTTCAACGCATCCATTGGTTGTGTCAATGGAACGTACATCATCCGTTGAAGGAGTCCCCAAGAATGCCTCTGAAACCTTTGCACCGATTGGTGTTAATGCACAGACTAAAATCAAACTTACCACAGCCACCACGGTGAGGATAATTGCAAGTATCGTTGTTTTCTTTTTCCTGCATAACAGCACCAGAATTGATACGCATACCGATACCACCAGGGCAATAACCCCGGCAGAACTTCGGGCCCCAATCATGCAGGCCACTGTCATGATTTCTAATAGGATCAAAAGGCATTTGTATATTTTCTTTTTACAGGAAATAATACAACCAAATAAAACCGGCACAAGAGTACCATAAAAGATACAGGCATTATTTTGATTGCAAAAAGTCGCTGCCACTACATGTTTGGGTAATGAACTATCAAACGAATCCCAATCTTTAAAATTAGTTAAAAATATTTTACCAACTTTGGTTCCAAGCAAAAGATCAATTCCCAAGAATTGCAACGTGCCTAATACAACTACAATCGCAACGCCTATACCTGCATAACGCAGTATTTTATGTATCTGTTCCTCATTTTCAAGATAATGAAACGTATAATAGCAAATTACTAAATACGCAAGTACTGCCCCTACCGGCTCTAACATACCAAAGGTTCCACAAAAAACCCATCGTTTATATTGAGAAAAAACCGCTGATATAATCACAAAAATCCCGTAAATGACAAGAGGATAAAATATTTTCTCAATTTTAAGTGATTCATGATATTTAAAATACCGAAACACAAGAAAGCCAACCATGATAACCCCTATAATAAAGGTAATTATCATTTTCCAGCCAAGGAACAATTCCCCCGATTGAACCTGATCCTCCGAAAACCATGGAAACCCCGTCAATCCATTTTTGTAATAGAAACGGTGTGCTATGAGAGGAATAAATCCCAGCGCAATAATGCTCGGTATCAGCATCTTATTCGTTTCTTTCTTTTCTTTCATATCCTTCTTTTCCACATTAACCGTATCCAAACCCCCACCTCCATTGGTAAATTGTCATAAACAGTATACCTCATACTATCATAAAATGCAACAAAATGAACGAAATCCCTACTTTAGGACTACGCCTTTTTGCCGCTATACTCCACCAGAAACAGTTCCACAGCGATCTGATCCTCCATATGCCCCGTCTTGACTGCGGTCTCGTACTCCACGCCGTCCTTCACAGCCTGTCTCAGCTGACCCATGGTATAGTTCCGACACTGGGCCTGATATTTCCGGACCGCCCACTCCGGGCAGCCGGCTTTCTGGGCAATATCACTGTTTCCAAAGCCCTGGGCTGTCATGGATTTGACAATCATCATCCGTTGGAACTGGTTCGCGATCAAGTAAAGAATGTGCATGGGCTGCTCCTTCAAAGCTATAAGGTCATAGTAGAGTTCCAGCGCCTCCTTCTGCTTATGCTGCGTCACGCAGTCCACCATCTGAAACACCTTGTTTTCTGTCTGCTCTGTGGTGATTGCCTCCACATCCTCTATATCAATATGATCCTTGTCCATGGTATAGCACAGGAGTTTTTCCAGTTCCCGGTCGATATTCTCCATATCGTTACCTGTTTTTTGGATAAAAAGGGCATAGGCATTTCTGGTGATCTTCCTGCCGTTTTTCTTCAGGCGGGTCTCCACCCAGCGAGCCAGGATATCATCCTTCTGACGGGGGAACTCCACAGCAGAGCCCTTCTTGCTGACCTCCTTATACATTTTGGTCTTGCGGTCCACTTCCTTCTCCACAAAGAGGAAATATGTATTTTCCGGAATATGCGCCATATAATCCGCCAGTTCCTCAGCGCCTTTCTTGAACAAACCGCTGTCCTCGATCAATATCAGTCTTCGCTCTGCAAAGAAAGGCAGAGTCTCCGCCAGATCGATGATTTCCTTCTGATTTACATCCGCCCCGGAAAAGGAGCTGAAATTCATGGTATCATCCTCTATCACAATAGCACGCTTCAGCTTATCCCGGTACTGGCGGATCAGATACCGTTCCACCCCGTACAGCAGATAGACGTTTTTTAATTTTCCTTCTTTGATATCCTGATCAATGGTTTTCATAAATTCTCACTCTTCTCCCATGCCCAGAAATAATAAAAGCCATCCGGCACGGCAATCCCATACCGAATGGCTTCCCTTCCACCAGCGAATTATTTACACTTGTTCTTGCAGCCTCCCTTGCCTGCTGGCTTCTTAGCAGCTGTTGTTGCAGCAGTTGCAGCAGCCTTAGCCACTGCCTTGGCAGTAGATACTGTGCTTGTAACCTTCTCTGCGACCGTCTTCTTCGGCTCCTCCTCCTTCTTTACGACGATGTCCTTCAGAAGCAGTGCCTTACCCAGATCTCCCTCTGCAGTCAGAAGGCCGTTGTTGTACGCATCCAGTACATCAAGCTTATCCTCTGCCAATGCAATAAGGTTCTCTGCGGAAATGGTTACCAGAATGTCTCTGTCATAGTACTCATAGGGCTCCACATAAATCTTTCCATCCAGAATCTCCAGATAAAGTGCACCATCGGCCTCTCCTCTGACATTGAACTGGATTGCCAGATGATCTTTGATCCTGCTGGCATCATGTTTCCCATATGCGCTCTGCAGCTTTGCAACTAATTCTTCGTAAGTCATGTTATCACTCTCCCTGATTTTCTTTCTCATAACTACACCAAGTACATTTTAAGTATAACGATTCCTGGTTTTTTGTCAAGTTTTCCCTTTTATATTTTGTAAATACATCGTATTTCCCCTCTTTCCATCGTTTTATTTTTACCTGTCCGCAATCAATCGTACAGAGGAATCTGCTTCCGCAAGTCCTGATCCGCTCCACCGCCTGCTGCCCGGGATGCCCATAGCGGTTGTCCTCCCCCGCAGAAGCAACGGTAATTTCCGGATCGATCACCCGCAAAAAAGCTTCACTGCTGGAATAATTGGATCCGTGATGACTGGCCTTATAGAAGTCCACCTCCTGCAGACAGCCCCGATCCACCAGTGTCTCTTCCACCGATTCGGAGATATCCCCCGCAAAAAGGGCCTTGGTACTGCCATCCTGAAATAGCAGCGTCAGACAGAGATCATTGGCATCCTCTGCCGTCTCCCCGGCTGCCGGATACAGACAGGTAATCTCCGCCCGGTTCGCAGATAGCCGGTCTCCTGCTTTCAGATACACCACCTCTGCACCGGCCTTTTCGGCCTGCGCTGCCAGTTCCTTTGTCTTATCCTCCTGTGCCACAGCCTCGGCAAATACCACATGCCGTACCGGATAACCGCTCTCCAGCACCTCCATTAGCCCCGAAATATGATCCTTATCTGTATGACTGACGAACCAATAAGAGATTTCCTTCACTCCTTTTGACTTCAGAAACGGCAGGATCCGGTATTCCCCCACCTTTTGCTCACTGCTGCTTCCCCCATCAAGAAACATGGAAACACCACCATCGGTGCAAAGATAAATACCATCTCCCTGCCCCACATCCAGCACATCCATCTCAAATCCCTTTTTCTCCGGAAAAAGGAGCACAAGAAGTAACACTGCAAAGGGCAGGACAAGCTTCATTCTCCTCCGGAATTTCACTGATCGAGAACGCTTTTGTTTTTCCTCCGAAAAATCCCATAGTTTCTTTCTCACCCGGCACCACAGCAGATATATAATCCCAGCCAGCAGCACATAATACAGTAGAATCCGCCACCCGGCAGGCTTTCCGCAGATATACCGCGCCCCCGGCAGGGCAAGGGAGGCTTCACACAACTTCCGGTATCCCTCCAGAAGCAGGCCGCAGGGAGCCAGAAGGATTTTTCCAAGGACCGGAACAAACAGCCCCAGAACCGCCCCTGCTGCCGCCAGCAGCAACAGGCTTCCCACCCCCGCCAGCACGAAGAGATTCAGCACCATGGCGTAGACCGGCAGCTCATAGTAGTTATACGCCACCAGCGGCAGCGTAAACAGCTGGATGGCAAGGCTGATACACAGTCCCTCCTTCTGGCTGTCCCATTCCTTTTGCAGCCGGCGGATGATTCTCCCAACTGTTTTCGTCTGTTGCCTGTTTGCTTCGTTGTCCCCTTCATCCTGCCTCTTCCGCCACCGGACACCCCACACGGATGTTTCGTCAAGGGTCTCTTCTTCCGCAGGCGCCGCCCCGCCCGGGCAGTACCGCACAAACAGCGTGAGGACACGTCCGCCCACACCGATGCCAAGCACTGCCGCCACAGAAAACTGAAAGCCTGTATACTCCAGAAAAAAGGGATTATCCCACAACAGCACAAGAATCGCAAGTCCCAGACCGCTGAGCAGATCGTATCCAAGCCCCAGGACTTCTGCCAGAAGGAACACAAACAACATGAGCACCGCCCGAAGGGCCGACACGCTGGCTCCTGTCATCACCGTATATGCCAGAAGGAAAAGTGCCGTCCACCCGGCAGACGCCGGATAACTAAGTCCCAGCCGCCTTTTTAGCAGCCGGTACAGTCCCAGCCCAAGAAGGGACATATGAAGCCCGGAAATAGCCAGAACATGGGAAATCCCCGCATTCTGATACAGCGTCTTCGTCTCCGGGTCAAGGGCACTCTTATCCCCCAAAAGCATGGCTGACAGCACCCCCTCATCCTTCACAAAGGCATCGATGACCTCCAAAAGTTTCTGCCGCAAGCCCTGCAGGAAGCTCCGGAAAGCATCCGGCTTTCCATTCACGGAACACACCCGGCTGACCCACAGCCCGAAATCAACCTTCCGGCTGCGGTAAAAGGCCCGGGCATCAAATCCACCCTCATTGGCAGGCTCGTCAAATAATGTAATTGTTCCCTGTAATACGAGGATTTGTCCGATGGAACCATCGTCGTCCGACATATATGCCAGCACATCATTGCACGGCAGTGTCTGATTAGAAAGACGGATATGACAATCCGTCAGATAATAGTAATTACAGCGCGCCTTTGGCTCTACGCGCACAATCTTTCCCGAAAGCTGAACCTGTTCTCCCTCCGTCAGGACATCAAGGCTCCTGCTGCGAAAGGCAGTCTCCTGTTCCATCCGAAGCCATCCCAGCGCAAAGGCAAGTACAAGCCCCACAGAAAAGCACAGCCTCCGAACCCCTCTCTCCTTCCAGGGCTCACTGTACAAAAGCAGTACCAGAGCAGAGGCAGGAAAACAAAGCCAGCCCCTGTCCCCGTATAGCACGCCCAGAAGAAACAAGATCGAAAGCATGAGTACCGGTCGTTCTCTCACTCTGTCTCCTCTACTCCTTCCCCGCCATTTTCCACAATACTAAGGTCTGCTTCATACATGGTTGCAAGGTCGTAGGTATACCGGCATTTTCCGCTGGTATCCCCATTGATGGAAATCTGCACCTTCTTCACGCTGGGCAGTTCCGCCAGGGAATCCACAATGGAATACAAGACCACCTGCTCACTGATTTCCTTGTTCTGGTTCAGAAACATCTCGTCAAGATTCACGTAGCACACGGAGTCCACCACCGTAATGGTGATAAGCTTCGTCCCGGTGGGGATCGTTGCCTGCAGGCCACTGGCCTTCGGTCCCTCCATCAACTGCTCCATGACCAGCTTCTCCAGTGAAATATTGGAGCTGTAATGCACCTCTCTCGTCTCTGAAACCAGCTGGTCTCCCTGCTTGTTAGAGAAATACAGTGTCAGCTTTGTCTTCTGGCTGGAGTTGATCTGCTCCCCCGGATTCTCCACAAAGCTGTCCAGATTCATAGCCCCCACATGGGTTCCGTTCTGGTTTAACAGAGGCTCAGATTCCACCGTAAACATCACATAGGGATACTCACTGATCTGCAACAGTGTCTTGGCGATGGCAGCTCTGGCCAAAATCTCCTCCGTGGGCTTCATTTCATAATATTCCCTGCTGAAATCCACCGTGATCTGATAGGACATGGCACTGACTCCCAGAATCTGAACATTCTTTGGAATCGTCCGCCGAAGCCCGGTATCCTCCGGCTGGGTCTGCAGAGCGTCTAAAAGCTCCTCGATCTGAACCTGGCCGCCCTTTTCCTTTAGATCTATCTTTTTAGGCACCAGCTTGGTCACCTCAGAATTCAGATAATAAACCACATATTCGTTTTCCTTTTTGTCCCCGCCGCAGCCGTAAGCCAGCGTCACTAGCATGGCAATAAACAGCAGGAAACTTGTCACTTTTTTCTTCATAGGCATCTCCTATGCAATATAATTCAGAGGAATACGCACATCAAAGGTGGTACCCTCTCCCAAAATCGAGTGAACCTTGATCGCTCCCCGGTGCATCAGGATGGAATTTCTCGTAATGGCAAGTCCAAGCCCCGTTCCACCAATCTCCCGGGAATGGGATTTGTCCACCCGGTAAAAACGTTCATAGATATGATTCAGGGATTCCTCCGGTATTCCGATTCCCGAATCCTCCACCTTCAGATAGAAATACTGATGGTCTGCATTCAGGGAAACGTGTACCCAGCCCTCCCCATTATTTTTATTGTACTTGATGGCATTTTCCACCAGATTGGTAATGGCAAGGGTGATTTTCACCTCATCCACCTCCGCAGTCACCGGCCGGAAACTCTCTAAGACAAGTTCCACCTTCTGCTTGTCCGCAATAGGCTGCAGCCTCTTTAGAATCTGCTCCAGCAGTTCATTTACGTTCACGGAGGAAATATTCAGATCTGCCGCAGATTTATCCATTTTGACCAGAGACAGCAGATCATTGATAATCTTCGTCTCCCGCTCAATCTCGTTGGTGATATCCTCCATAAACTCCTGATACAGTTCCTTGGGGGCATCCGGCATGGTGTTGATGGAGTCCGCAAGCACCTTCATGGAGGTCAGCGGAGTCTTCAGCTCATGGGAGACGTTGGAAACAAATTCCTGTCTGGAATCATCCATCACCTTCATTCTGCCCAGCATCTGGTTAAAGCTTTCGCAAATCTTTCTGGTTTCCGTATAATCATTGACTTCCAGGCAGTCCTCTCCGTAACCGTCCTTGATGGCTGCAATGCCGTCAGACACCTTCGCCAGGGGCTTTAAGAGATAAAGCAGCATAAGGATTGCAAAGAACACCACCGCAATGCCTGCTATCACCACCAGGATGATGGCCACCTGCCGCAGATAAGCCTGATTAAAGGTGATATTATCTGTGGAAACACTGATCAGCATGACGCCGATCACCGTGTTGTCTTTATCCTCCGGGTCACTGATGGGGATCGTCATCTCGATATAATGATTGTCGGAATCGTAATTGGTGATATCCTCTCCCTGAAAACTCCGTATCACTTCCTCGGCAATGATCATCTTGTGGTCATCAAGATTATAGGTATCATGATACACGCGGAAATTCCGGTCCACAATGATTACCCGGCCGTCATAGATGTTGGTCAGTATGTCGATCTGCGCCTGAATGGTGCTGGTCTCTACCTCGTTGCCCAGGCTCATGTATTCACTTGTGGCAATCTGATTGGCCAGAATCTTTGCCTGGCTTAGGATCTCGCTCTCGCGGATAGACACCGCCCTCGACTCATAGAAATTCAGGATTCCTATGGAAAGTACGAGGGCAGGTACAATCACGATGATCAGAATTAAAAGAATTAACCGAAACTTTAAGCTCTTGATAAACGAAAGAAACTTTTGATTCTTCTGCATGAAAAAAGACCTTTCTCTCCTCTACTTCTGGTTATAGTAGTAGCCTACGCCCCACTTGGTATGGACATACTTCGGCTCACTGGGGTTTGCCTCAATTTTCTCACGAAGCCGCCTTACATGGACATCCACCGTACGCACATCCCCCGGGTAATCCTTCCCCCAGACCATATCCAGCAGATTTTCTCTGCTGTAGACCTTGTTCTCATTGCGGACCAGAATCTCCAGAAGATCAAACTCCTTTGCGGTCAGATTGACCTCATTTCCAAGAATAAACAGTCTTCTGCTGTCGCAGTCCAGCCGCAGATCCTTTTTCTCAATGACAGAATCTGTCACTTCCTTCTCCCTGCCTCCGGAGGTTCTGCGCATGATCGCCTTGATTCTTGCCTTTACCTCCAGAATATTAAAGGGCTTTGTGATATAGTCATCGGCACCGTACTCCAGTCCCAGAATCTTATCCATGTCATCGCCCTTTGCGGTAAGCATCACAATAGGCATATCGGAAAATTCCCGGATTGCCTGACAGACCTCAAAGCCGTCCATCTTCGGAAGCATGATGTCCAAAAGTATCATATCGTACTTATTCGCCTTCGCCATATTCAGCGCTTCTTCCCCATCGTAAGCACAATCGACCTCCATTCCATCCTGCTCCAGGCTGAAACGGATTCCTTTCACGATCAACTTCTCATCATCAACTACGAGAACCTTCTTTGCCATACTACACCTCAACTTACCGTTATATGATCCTTCATTTTTGCAAAAAGCGCATCTCCGATGCCGGAAACCTTCTTGATGTCCTCTGTCCGCAGGAAACTGCCGTGCTCCCTGCGGTAGGCGATCACCGCCTCGGCCCGCACCCGGCCGATTCCCGGCACGCTGGTCAGAAGTGCGGCATCTGCCGTATTGATATTGACCAGTACGTCGGACTCCCCTGCAGTGCTGCCGGAGGACTGCTGTTCCTGTGGCGCTGCTCCTGTCTGCTCTGCGGCAGCCGCACGCTTTTGGGCTTCCTCCCGTGTGGGTACGCTAAGCATCTGTCCATCCGTAAGGGGTGCCGCAAGATTCCAGTATTCTCTGCCGGCGTTCTTCGTAAATCCTCCTGCCGCCTCGATGGCATCGCAGATACGCATGCCGGCTGTCAGCTCATAAACACCGGGATTTTTGACCTCTCCACAGACATATACTGCAATTTTGCCGCCGACCGGAGCACTCTGCCCGGAGTCTGTATCCGCTCCGGCTGCTGTTGTCCCGGAATTGTTCTTAGTTTCGCCAGCTTTTGAAGAATCAGACTGTCCGGCAGTCAGTCCTGTACCGGATTCTGTCTGTCCACCAGCCAACTCTGTACCGGATTTTGTCTTCCCGCCGGCAAATCCTGTCCCGGGTTCTGTCTGTCCACCGGCCAGTTCCGTCCCGGACTGCTCCAGATACATCTCCGCCTTGGAGCCGCAGCCTGCCAGCATCAGGCACACCAGAATCATCATGCACTTTTCACTGATTTGTTTCATATTTGTTTGTTTCATATTTGTTTGTCTCCTTTACGCCTTCTGCGGGAACATCCGCCCATGGGAAAGGAGTCTCAATGCACTCTTTATTTTAACGGCTTTTCCTCATAAATACAAGAGGGGATTTTTACTGCTGCTTCTGCTCTTTGGCCACCTCAAGCAGGGAAGCCTCTAACTTCTCAATCATCTCGTCCACGTGTTTTTCTTCGATCACAAGCGGCGGAACGAAACGAAGCACATCTGACCCAGCAGTAATGACGATCAGTCCATGCTCCAAAGCCTTTGCAGAAATCTTTCCTACCGGAAGTGTGCTGACTACGCCCTGCATCAGACCCTTTCCACGGCGCGCTGTGAGAAAATCGTATTTTGCCACCAGCTCATCCAGTTTTTTCTCCAGATACGGAGCCACCGTATTTACATGCTCCAGAATCCGGTTTTTCTCAAAAAGATCAAAGACTGCAGACACTGCAGCCCCCACCAAAGGATTTCCACCATAGGTGGTTCCGTGGTCTCCCGGTGCCAGAGACTTGTCTGCCACACGCTGGGTCATGAAAAAGGCTCCTACCGGCACGCCGCAGCCCAATGCTTTGGCACAGCACATGATGTCCGGCTTCACACCGTAATGCTGCCATGCAAACATTTTGCCGGTACGTCCCATGCCACACTGTACCTCGTCCAGAATAAGAAGAATATCCTTTTCATCGCACAATGCCCGAACCCCCTCTATAAACTCAGACTGTGCCGGGTAAATGCCACCCTCTCCCTGCACCGTCTCCATAATAATGGCACAGGTCTTGTCTGTTATGAGCGCCTTCACACTATCCAGATCATTATATTTTGCAAATTTCACTCCCGGCATCAGTGGCTCAAAGGGCTCCTGGTAATGGGCATTTCCCGTGACAGAAAGAGCGCCGATGCTTCTGCCGTGGAAGGAATGCTCCATGGCGATCACCTCGTGGCCTGCGTGTCCGTCTCTGGTGTAGGCATATTTCTTGGCAGCCTTGATGGCTCCCTCTATGGCCTCGGTTCCACTGTTGGTAAAGAAAATCCGGTCCATGCCGCTGGACTTTAAGGCCTTCTGTGCCGCCTCAATAACCGGCGTATTGTAATACAAATTGGAGGTGTGTAACAGCTTATCCACCTGTTCCTTCAAAGAGTTCCCATATTCCTCGTTTCCGTAGCCTAAGGCACACACAGCGATTCCCGCTGCAAAATCCAGATATTCCTTTCCATCCGTATCGTACAGATACACGCCCTTTCCGTGATCTAAGACCACCGGGAAACGATTGTAGGTATGCAGCAGCTCCTGCTCCGCAATATTGATATATTCCTGTTTTTCCATTTTCTTATTTTCTCCTTATGCATATCTCACGGTCTTATTTTTCGGTATAAAAGCGTTCTTCTTTGTCCCCGAGAATTGCCGTACCGATTCCTCTGTTGGTAAAGATTTCTAACAGCAGACAGTGGGCAATCCGTCCGTCTAAGATATGTACCCTTGATACTCCGTTCTCAATGGCGTCAATGCAGTTGTTCAGTTTCGGCAGCATGCCTCCACCGATAAATCCATCACCGATCAGGTCTCTCGCCCCGGAAACCGTCAGCTCGGAAATTAGTGTGGAGGGATCCTTTGGATCCTTGTATACCCCCTCAATATCTGTGAGGAATGCCAGTTTTTCCGCAGATACAGCTTTTGCAATGGCACAGGCTGCATCATCTGCATTGATATTATACGTCTCATAATTGTCATCAAGACCGATGGGGCAGATGATAGGAAGAAAATCTTTTTCCAGAAGGTCATAAAGGATTTTCGGATTTACTTCCTTCACTTCCCCTACAAAACCGATATCCTGTCCGCCCGACAGTTTCTTTTCTACCTTCAAAAGACCGCCGTCCTTACCGCTGATACCCACAGAGAGAACGCCCAGCTCCTGCACCATCTGCACCAGGGATTTGTTTACCCGGTTTAATACCATCTCCGCGATTTCCATGGTTGGTGCATCTGTTTTTCTCAGGCCATTGATAAACTCCGGCTCCATGCCTGTCTTTGCCACCCAGCGGCTGATCTCCTTGCCGCCGCCGTGGACGATGATAGGCTTGAACCCTACTAATTTAAGCAGTGTCACATCCTGAATGACCTGCTTCTTTAAATTCTCATCCACCATGGCTGAACCACCGTATTTTACCACGATGATCTTGCGGTTAAACCGCTGGATATATGGCAGGGCCTCGATCAGGACCTGCGCCTTTCCAAGGACTTCATCCATATTCTGCTGTTCACTCATTTTGATTCCTCACTTTCTTGCTTTTCAGTTTCTTGCTTTTCACTTCCAGCGCCCATTTCTCTGGAGAAGATTTCCTACTGATTGAACCTCGTGATGTTCTCCTCGTTCAACGGAAAATCATAATAGTTGAGGTCCTCCCTAAAGGTCCAGCCTGCATCCTTCCAGAATTCATTTCCCACAGAATTGGACTTAAAGGCAATGATGCTGACCTTATTGATCCGCTCCTTCTGCAACGCCCTCATACAGGCTACCACCATAGCTTTTCCGATGCCGTGCTTTCGGTAATCCTCCCGCACACAGACATGATAGAGACAGCCCCGTCTGCCGTCATGTCCACAAAGGATTGCCCCAACGATTTCAGTGCTCACCACCGCCACAACACTGGTGGTGGGGTTTCGCTTCAGAAAACGGCTGACCCCCTCCCTGGAATCATCAATGGAACGGATGCCAAATCCGTGAATGCTCATCCACAGGTCATATATCTGGTCATAATCTTCCTCCGTCATTTCGCGGATCATATAATCTAACTCTTTGTTCATCCCTTCTCCTTTGCTGTCTGCTGCTCATTTTCTTCCATATATCCCGCAACGGAAAACAAACCCGCAAATCCCCAAAAAATATACATGAATTCCTTACAAATGCTTCACAATTTCCAAAGAAAAACCATACCATATTTTGCAGATCTAACGCTTGCTTATTGTACCGTTTATGGGAACATCGGCACCATATTCAGTCCCTCGGCTTCCGCAAATCCAAACATCAGGTTCATATTCTGCACAGCCTGTCCCGCTGCACCCTTCACCAGATTATCCAAAGTTCCCATCATCACCACCCGATGAGTCCGCTCGTCGATGACGAAATTGACGTCTACATAGTTACTACCCTCCACCCACTTGGTTTCCGGGCAGACACCCTCTTTCAGCACACGGACAAAGTGTTCTTTTTCATAATATTTATTGTACGCAGCCCGAAGTTCCTCATCCGTTGGGTAGGTTCCATCCGGCTTCTGCTTAAGGGATGCATACTCTGTTGCAAGAATACCGCGGTTCATGGGTACCAGATGGGGAGTAAAATTCACGGTGATTTCTTTTCCGGCGGCATAGCCCAGCTGCTCCTCGATCTCTGGGGTATGGCGATGGGTGGTTACCCCGTAAGCCTTCATACTCTCGTTGACCTCGCAGAAAAGGTTCGGTGTCTTCGCTCCTCTTCCCGCACCGGAGGTACCGGACTTCGCGTCAATGATCAGCGTGTCCGGATCAATAAGGCCTTCCTTCACCAAAGGATATGCCGTCAAAATCGAGCAGGTGGTGTAGCAGCCCGGATTTGCCACCAATCTTGTAGATGGTGTGATCTGCTTCCGGTTGACCTCGCAGAGACCATACACAGCTTCCTCGATAAACTGCGGGCTCTTATGCTCAATCTTATACCATTTCTCATAGGTAGCCACATCCTTGATACGGAAATCCGCACTCAGGTCAATAATCTTTACCTTGCTTAAAATCTCCTCTGTCAGCACACCGGCCAAAAAGCCCTGGGGCGTTGCCGTAAAAATCACGTCCACCTGGGAGGCAAGCTCCTCCATGTTGTCCCCCATGCAGTCAGCATCTACCAGTTCAAAAAAATTTCGGTAAATGTCTGCATAATGTTCATCAATGTAACTTCTGCTGCCGTACCACTTGATCTCTACCTCTTTATGATTCAATAAAATGCGCACCAGCTCTGCACCTGCATATCCGGTAGCTCCGATAATTCCTGCCTTTATCATGGTTATTTCCTTCCTGTTATGTATATTGTTTTCTCCATTCAGCCCCTTCCTCCTTCCCATGCATTCCCCGGGAATCTGATGGGCTGTTAAACGCTTATACTATAATAATACACCTTTTCCCATCCGTAAATAGAAAATATTCACAAATTTATGTATATTTATACATTTTTATGTATATTTTTTCACTTGCACATCATATCGGAATGTTGTATAGTTATCCTAGTTAATAATACGAAAGGACAAGAGATTATGAAAGAAAAAGTTGTACTGGCTTACTCAGGTGGTCTGGATACCACAGCAATTATTCCATGGTTAAAGGAGAATTACGACTATGACGTTGTCTGCTGCTGTGTAAACTGTGGACAGGGAAACGAACTGGACGGACTTGAGGAGAGAGCCAAGTTATCCGGCGCTGCAAAATTATATATTGAAGATATCACAGACGAATTCTGTGATGACTACATCGTGCCTTGTGTACAGGCCGGTGCCGTTTATGAGAACAAGTACTTATTAGGTACCTCCATGGCTCGCCCGGGTATCGCAAAGAAATTAGTTGAGATTGCAAGAAAAGAAAACGCCGTTGCCATCTGCCACGGTGCTACCGGCAAGGGCAACGATCAGGTTCGTTTCGAGCTGGCTATCAAAGCTCTTGCTCCGGACATCAAGATTATCGCTCCATGGCGTGATGACAAGTGGAAAATGGATTCCCGTGAAGCAGAGATTGATTACTGCAGAGCCCACGGCATTGATCTTCCCTTCGGTACAGACAGCAGCTACAGCCGTGACCGCAACTTATGGCACATCAGCCATGAAGGACTGGAGCTTGAGAATCCTGCCAATGAGCCAAACTATCAGCATCTTCTGGTTCTAGGTGTTACTCCGGAAGAGGCTCCGGACGAGGGCGAGTATGTGACCATGACCTTTGAAAAGGGTGTTCCGAAGACTGTCAACGGCAAGGAAATGAAGGTTTCCGACATTATCCGTGAGCTGAACCGTCTCGGTGCTAAGCATGGTATCGGAATCGTCGATATTGTGGAAAACCGTGTGGTAGGAATGAAATCCCGTGGTGTTTACGAGACTCCCGGCGGAACCATCCTGATGGAGGCACACCAGCAGCTGGAGGAACTGATCCTCGACCGCGAGACCATGTCTGCCAAGAAGGATATGGGCAATAAATTTGCACAGATCGTATACGAGGGCAAGTGGTTTACTCCTCTTCGCGAGGCAGTTCAGGCATTTGTTGAGTCCACCCAGCAGTACGTGACCGGCGAAGTTAAGTTCAAGCTTTACAAGGGCAACATCATCAAAGCCGGAACCACTTCTCCATACTCACTTTACAATGAGTCTCTGGCAAGCTTTACCACCGGAGATCTTTACGACCACCATGATGCAGCAGGCTTCATCACACTCTTCGGTCTTCCACTGAAGGTTCGTGCCATGAAGATGCTGGAGCTTGAAAAAGAGAAAAAAGAGACCAAATAGTCTCACATAAACAAAACCCCCGAAGAGATACAAACATCTCTCCGGGGGTCTTCTTTTTACCCAATAGGCTCTGTGGATATACACAACCTTAAAGCCGAAATCCAATCCCAGACAGCCTGCTGTAAAATACGGAATCCGTAAACCTCCTGATTTCGGTAAAATCAAGATAATTGATGGAAACCTCATAGTTTTTCAAAAATTTTGCCTGGTTGATCTGCTCCATTACCGCCAGCCTTCCCTGACAATCCGTCTCTGTAATGTAGAAGTCAATCTTGTCCAGGATCTGTTTCTCGCTGAAACTGTATTCCAGGTGCTTCCGGGAATACAAAAATTTCGGCGTATGCCCATGAACCTTAAGTTCCATATTCAAAATCGGAAGAAAGGTTCCCCCTGCGTAAAGGGATTCCTCCACATTCGTTCCAAACCAGAAACCAGCATCATTGTAAAAATTCAATTCCGTGATTTCCGGTCTCATAAATACATCCTTAGCCGCTGCACGAATCTGATCTTCAAAATAAAAGGTCTCCTCAGTGTATACGATGAACGAAGACATAGGCATTATCTGATCTGAAAGCCGGATATCATATTATCCAGACCATCAGCGGAAGCGGACAATTCTTCGGATGTTGCGGAAACCTCCTGGGAAGTTGCAGAATTTGACTGAACAACGCCATTTACCTGCTCCACCGCAAGAGAAATCTGGCGAACGGATTCTGCCTGTTTTTCAGATACCTCACGGATTTTTGCCACCTCAAGTACTACCTGATCCAGTTCGGTAATCATCTCATCCATATACTTAGCGGTCACATCAGCAAATGAGCTGCCGATTTCCACCTGCTTTAAGCTATTGGTCAGCATCTCCCTTGTCTCTTCGGCGGAAGATGCACTCTCCTCTGCCAGACTCTTGATCTGCTCTGCAACTACAGCAAATCCTCTGCCGGCTTCGCCCGCTCTCGCTGCCTCAATAGATGCGTTCAGGGAAAGAAGGTTTGTCTGGCTGGCAATACTTTCAATCTTGCCGATAACCGCCTGGATATCATTGGTGGTATCAGAAATATTCTTCATGGCAGCCACCAGTTCCTTCATCTTCTCGCTGCTGTCATCCGCTTTCGATGCAACTCTCTTGGCTTCCTCATGGACACGGTCGGTAGATCTGGTATTCTCTGCCACATGCTCAGCAACCTCATCCACAGAAGAAACCAGCTGCTGCACTGCTGCGGCCTGATCGGACGCTCCCTCTGCCAGTCCCTGTGCGCTTTCGGCCAGCTGTACGGCACCGGAGGACACCTGGTCAGAAGATTCCTGTACACTGCGAAGGGTATTGCCAAGATTTCTCTCCGTTGTACCTATCTTCTCAAGAACCTGCCGGAAATCCCCCTTATAAGCCTGCGGATACTTGGACTTAGCGGAGAAGTTTTTCTCGGAAAACTCCCCGAGAATATAATCGATATCCATCACTACCCCCTTCAGAAAGTACGCAGTTTTTCGGAAGCTTTCTGCCAGACTGCCAAACTCATCTGCTGCTTTATATTCAATCTGAATATCCAGATTACCCTCCGACATAGCATCCGCCGCTTTTCGAAGTTCTTCAAGTGGCTTCGTAATATTGGCCGCCAGCGCCTTGCCGAGCCCGCCACCTACCACTATGGTGATGACCATGCAAAGAACCGGTATAAACACCCAGAGCCCATGGCCGGTAGCAATCGTAAACACCGCGAAAAGAACGTTATTCACGAACAAAATTCCAATTATTGCTTTTAAGATCAAGCGGAGCTTTCCATCAACGTTCTTGTTCTGAAACAGATTTTCCTTCATATGCTTTATCCCCCTCGTCACGCTAAAACTACTATTATTTTAACTCTTACTGCAAAAAATCGCAATATTTATTGAGCATTTTGGTATCTTTTAACAAACCACCAATGGGATCATAGAAAGCAGCCTCATGATCATGACGATATTCTTTCCATCTTTAAAATTGCACATCTTGATCAAGTTAGTAGGCGTGATGATCTGGGAAGATTCACCAACCTTCGAAAGTACTGCGACTATTATTCTTCACCGGATGAACAGACCCTTTCGAAGCCGGAAAATCTGGAGGAGCTGCAGTTCTTTGCATTCCCAGCCGGTCATATTTTATTTTGCTTTGCATTTCACGATACCCGAGCATACCCCGTAGTCGTTTTTATCCTTGCATTTCCGAAACGCACGTACCTTATAGGTATAGGTTTTTCCCTTTTTCAGTCCGGTATTCTTCCAAGTTACGTTCTTAGGATCTCTTATGGTTGCAGCTTTTTCGTATTTACCGGTATCTGTATTCAGCCGGTAAACCTGATAGCCACTGGCATTCTCCACCGGGTTCCAGCTTAGGGTAATCTTTGAAGTCCCTGCCACCGCGGTGACGCCCCTTGTCTTAAGGGGTCTGGTAGTTTCTGTATAAGTCCTGGAATTCTTTCCCCAAAGTCTTCCGTTTATTGTATCCATAAACGCCCTCACGATGAACTTGTGATCTGCGGCAGAGGCAAGCTTCTCCACCTTAAATGAGAGGGTCTCTGCGGTAACATCTGCCACCCGGGCGTATTTCTTCAGATCCGTCTGATAGTGATAGATCCGGTATCCGGTGGCTCCGGAAACCTCATCCCATGCAAGGGTCAGATAGGTACTGCTCTGTTTCTCCGTTCTTATCCCTGTCACCTGATCCGGAGGCAGCACCATTTCCTTATTTTCCGAAGGGGTTCCGTAATAATTAATTCCACCGATGGTCCAATAACAGCAAACACTATACTGATAGCTCTGTCCCCCCTCTACCGAAGTGTCTGTATAGGTACAATCCGTTGTATCGGCTAACTCCACGTATTTGCCCTGCTGGGGGTCATAGCGGGACACCTGATATCCGGTCACATCCTCTGCCGCTTCGTCCCAGGTCAGCAGCACAGAACCATCCGACTGTGTCACCATCTGAAGTCCTGTTGTCTGGGCGCTGGTATCCTTATACCAGAAATCCATATCCAGACTTCTGGAGGGCCAGCCGGCCATTTTGACAGAAGTTGAAGTGTACTGCCAAAAATCGTAATCTACCGGCACATCCCCATAGGCCTCTCCCTTGGTGGTATTACTTGTGGTTGTAAAATTATAACGGGCAAGCCAGATCTGACAGTTCTCCAGTGCACTCCCGTTGATATAATTCCGAAACCAGTCATAGTTGGCATAAACGGCCGCCTGATACCCCGCATCCACGATGGTGTCAATGAAAGCCTGCTCTACCGCAGTCTCCTTGGCCTTTGTGAGCATTCCTTTTTTCAAAGGTCCATACCCCGGACGCCCCGGTTCCCGGTCCATGACAATGGGAAGCGTCACATCCCACTGATTCTCCTCCAGCAGATCCAGGACATATTCAGCTTCCTCTACCGCCCGCTTTTCCGTCATGGCCTGGGAAAAAATATACACGCCCACATTAATATCATTTTCCAGCGCTCCCTGAATATGGGAATCCGCTGCTGTATCCGTATAGGTCTCTCCCCCCGCTGTATCACTGGAGGCCACCCGGACAAAGGCAAAATCGATGCCGTCATCATGGGCCTTTTCCCAATCAATTCCCGTCACTTTATGATAATTGGGATCTTCTTTATTATACTCCTTACTCTGCCACCAGGAAACGTCAATGCCGTTAAATAAGGTCATCCCCTCGTATTCCGCTTTGTGGTAATAGGTTTTTCCCGTGTACTTTCCTTGGGTGGTAAAGGAGCCGCTGGTAAAACTGTCTGAATACTTTGTTGCCCCCAGAAGCGACGGCAGCTCATAGTTTCCCAGTGTCTGTTCCTCATACAGGCTCTGCCCCATCACTCCATCCAGCTCCATGAAGTCTGTCTGGGCATAGACCTTAGACGGTGTCAAAACTGCTGCCAAAAGCAGCACAGCTCCTGCAAATATACTTCTCAATGACATTTTTTTCCTCCGTACTTATATTGTTATTTCGTAACTGATCAGTACCCTCACAGTTACGTTATTTCTCTAAAAGTCAGAACATTGTTATTATACCCTTTGCCCCCTTCTGTGACAAGCATAACCGTGTCCTTTCTCAAAAAAAACGTGACCTTTTCGTCCAATTGGTTTATAATAGAACTATCTTCAAAAACACAGGAGGGATACATAGATGACAATCGAATTTGACGACACTCTGATCACAGGTAATGAACTTATTGATTCCCAGCATTAGGAGCTGATTTCCCGCATTAAGCAGTTCGTAGACAGCTGCGAGGACGGCGGTGGCAAAATTAAAGCAATCCAGATGCTTGACTATCTGGCAGACTATACCAATTTCCATTTTTCTGCTGAAGAGAAGCTGCAGCAGGAGGTAGGCTATCCGGGACTTGCGGAGCATCAGAAGAAGCACGTGATTGACTGGCTCTTCTCTCACATCAAAGCCTTTGACCGCTCGGTAGCAGAATACATTTTCCTGACAGAGAATCCGGATCGTCTGTAATCCGTGTACAATTTAAGCCCTATAGATTCTTCCACGAATCTGTAGGGCTTTTTTCTTACTACTCGTTCATCTTCGCCAATTTTTTCGCCTGGTCTGCCGCGATACACGCATCAATAATTTCCTGAATATCGCCATCCATGATCTTATCCAGCTTATACAGAGTGAGATTAATTCTATGATCCGTCACGCGCCCCTGCGGGAAATTGTAGGTACGGATTTTCTCCGAACGGTCGCCGGTTCCGATCTGGCTTCTTCTTTCAGCAGATTCCGCATCCTGCTTCTTTTGTAACTCTAAGTCATACAGCTTGGCACGCAGAAGGGCAAAAGCCTTCTCCTTATTCTGGATCTGGGATTTCTCCGTCTGGCTGTAAATGACAATGCCTGTGGGATAATGAGTCAGACGAACCGCAGAGTCCGTGGTGTTGACACACTGTCCGCCGTTTCCGGAAGCACGCATCACATCGATACGGATATCCTTATCGTCAATAAAAACTTCCACATCCTCGGCTTCCGGCATTACCGCCACACTACAGGTAGAGGTCTGGATACGCCCCTGGGACTCCGTCTCCGGCACACGCTGTACACGGTGCACACCGGATTCATACTTAAGCACCGAGTAAGCTCCTGCTCCGGTCACCATGAAATTCACAGATTTCATTCCACCGATACCGGTTTCATCCGCTTCCAGTGTCTCCACCTTCCAGCCCCGGCGCTCTGCGTAGTGCACATACATACGATAGATCTCAGCTGCAAAAAGAGCTGCCTCCTCGCCGCCGGCACCTGCACGGATTTCCACAATAACGTTCTTGTCATCATTGGGATCCTTCGGAAGAAGAAGAATTTTTAGTTTCTGCTCCAGATCCGGAATCTGGGACTTGGCATCATTTAACTCCTCCTTGGCCAGCTCCCGCATCTCCTCATCGGACTCCTCCTCCAGAAGCGCCAGGGAATCCTCAATATTCTGCTTGCACTGACGGTATTCCTTATAGGTATCCACAATTGGCTGCAGATCGCTCTGCTCCTTCATCAGCTTACGGAATCTGACCGGATCATTTGCCACATCCGGCTCGCTTAAGGTATTCATAAGTTCTTCGTAGTGATGAAGCAAATCTTCTAATTTATCAAACATAATTTTTCCTTTCTTTGTCCTTTATTCATATCCGGGGCAAAGCCTTACCGCTTATTCCCCGGGAAGCTTTCCCAAGACTACCCGGTCATGATGAGCCAGATCTTTTACAACAGCAACCTCTAAAAAACCGGCATCTTTCATCATGGAAGAGACATCCTCTCCCTGATCGTATCCGATTTCAAAAAGCACATAGCCCCCCGGTTTGACAAATTCCGGGCAGCCGGCGATCAGCTTCCGGTAGAAATACAGACCATCCTCTTTCCCATCCAAAGCCTCATGGGGCTCAAAATCCGTCACTTCCGGCATCAGCGTTGCTATTTCCTCACTGCGGATATAGGGTGGATTCGATACCAGCATGTCAAACTGTTCTTCCATGACATCATCAAAGAGATCGCTCCGCTCAAAATCCGCAGCCACATCATTGAGCTTCGCATTCTCCTTAGCCACATTGATGGCCTGCTTGGAAATATCATAGCCAAAGCCCTCCACCCCGTGGGCATTCTTCAGTATGCTGATCAGCACACAGCCGGAGCCGGTACACATATCCATAATCTTCATCCCCGGATGCACCAGCTTAAGGGCTTCCTCCACCAGTGTCTCCGTATCCTGCCTTGGAATCAGAACGCTGGAGTTCACATGGAAGGTAATCCCCATAAACTCCTGCTCCCCGGTAATATACTGAAGCGGCACCCGTTCCGAACGCTTATTGATAAGGGCGTCAAACTCATGTTGTGCATCCTCCGGCATCTCCTCGTCCATATGCATATAGTAAAAGGTATGGTCGATTCTGCCGGCCATGGCTAACAGCAGCCAGGCATCGTTTTTTGCATCCACAATGCCGGCGCCATTTAATAATTTTTCTCCCTGCCCCAGGGCTTCCCGATATGTCATACCATCTCTTCCTTCTGCCATTTCTTCCAGTCAAACACCGCTTCTACGGAAGCGATGCCCACTTCGATCATATCATCATCCGGTTCCTTTGTAGTCAGTCCCTGCATCCAGAGACCGGGCTTACTGAGCATATTCACAAACCAGTTGTCATACCGGCCTGCCAGACGGATAAACTCGTAAGAAACACCCGCAATAACCGGAATCAGAAGAAGCCGCAGCACCAGCTGAAGAAGCCTTGAATCCACACGGATGAACATAAACACCACAACGGAAATCAGCATCACAACCAGTAAAAAGCTGGTTCCGCAGCGTTTGTGCTGCTTGGAGCTCTTCCTTACATTCTCCACATTCAGCTCTAATCCGTGTTCAATACAGTTGATGCATTTGTGCTCCGCCCCATGATACATAAAGACTCTGCGGATATCCGGCATCAGGGAGATTACCGCAATATACCCCACAAAGATCAAAAGCCGGATGACTCCCTCCAGCAAAGCGATGACCGTCTTGGAAGGAATCACCTTACGGAAAAAGCCGGACAGAAAATAGGGAAGCAGAAAGAACAAAAGCACTGCAAACACCACGGAAAATGCCACCGTTGTGCCCATCAGGGCCTTCTCCTGCTTCTTCTCCTTTGCCTCCAGCCGGGCAAGTTCCTCCTTGGACATGGCAGCCTTCTTCGCCTTGGTAGCCTCGTCCTCCTCATCCTCCTCGAAAAAGGATGCCGAATACATCAGTGTACTCATCCCAAGATACAGGGACTCTATAAAATTCACCACGCCCCGTACCAGAGGCAGGTTACGGATTGTCTTATTTTTTACAGTGCCCGTATATTCGGACACCTTCACATCAATCTCATGATCCGGCTTACGGACCGCCACGGCGTAACGGTCACTATTCTTCATCATGACGCCTTCCATGACCGCCTGACCACCAATTCCTGAATATTTCATACCCATTCCTTTTAATAAAAATAAAAAAGGTTGAGGCATATCGAAGCCTCAACCTTTCGCACTGTACTCAATTCTATTTCATGCCATACTTCTTGTTGAACTGTTCGATACGTCCACGAGCCTGGTTTGCTTTCTGCTGACCAGTATAGAACGGATGACATTTAGAACAGATTTCTACGTGGATCTCCGGCTTTGTTGAACCTGTAACGAATGTATTTCCGCAGTTGCAGGTAACCGTTGCCTGATAATAATCTGGATGGATTCCTTCTCTCATTTTTTCACCTCTTCTATTAATCTTTTCACACGTTCGTCCGTTTACATCCCGATAAACAGCTTATTTATTGTATCATAGTCATTACATGAATGCAAGGGAAATTTATAAAATTCTGTTTTTCTTTACCAAATTGATAAAGTCTGCATTGGTGCGGGTGTGGGCAAACATATTGAGAATGCTCTCCACAGCCTCATCGGAGCGCATGCCATTTAATGCTCTTCTCATATTTTCCACGCCTGCCTGCTCATCCACATCCAGAAGCAGATCGTCTCTTCGGGTTCCCGATTTCACGATATCCACTGCCGGGAAAATACGTTTCTCGGAGAGCTTGCGATCCAAAACAAGCTCCATATTACCGGTACCCTTGAACTCCTCAAAAACTACGTCGTCCATCTTGCTTCCGGTATCTACAAGGGCTGTGGCAAGAATGGTAAGGCTTCCGCCCTCACGCATGTTTCTCGCTGCACCGAAAAAGCGCTTCGGCATATGAAGGGCTGCCGGATCAAGACCTCCCGACAGGGTTCGTCCACTTGGAGTAACTGTCAGGTTGTAGGCTCTGGCAAGTCTCGTAATGCTGTCCAGAAGGATCATCACATCCTTCTTATGCTCCACCAGACGCTTCGCACGCTCGATCACCATCTCCGATACTCTCTTGTGATGCTCTGCCGTCTCATCAAAGGTAGAGTAGATAACCTCTACATTGTCCCCCTCGATGGCCTCCTTGATATCCGTTACTTCCTCCGGACGCTCATCAATCAGCAGGATGATCAGGTGCATCTCCGGATTGTTCTGCTTCACAGACTTGGCAACCTCCTTCAGCAGGGTGGTCTTACCAGCCTTAGGCGGTGACACGATCATGCCTCGCTGTCCCTTACCGATGGGGGATACGATATCCATCACACGCATGGCAGCGGATCCGCCGGGACGCTCCATGTGAAGTCTGACATTGGGGAAGATCGGGGTCAGATCCTCGAAGTTCTTTCTCCTCTGGGCTTCGGAAGGGTGGTATCCATTCACTGTGCTCACATACAACAGGGCGGAAAATTTCTCACGCTCCGACTTCACCTTGGTATTTCCGGAAATAATATCACCGGTCTTCAGATTAAAGCGGCGGATCTGGGAAGGTGCCACATAGACATCATGCTCTCCCGGCAGATAATTCTCGCAGCGGATAAAGCCAAAGCCATCGGACATTACCTCCAGTATACCGTTGACGGTACAGCCGCTGTCTAAGCTTGCAATATCATCCTTGATAGCTGCCGAATCACTCTCATCCTTCTCCTTATCCTTCGCTCCATAAGAAGTATTCTCCTGCTCCACCCGGGGTGCACGCTCCGGTCTCGGTGCATACTCTGTGCGCTCCTGGCGTTCACTTCCCGGTGCCTTCTTCGCCCGGACAGTATACTCCGGCTTCTGCTGACCAGCTTCCTTTCCCTCCTGTAGCTTCGCCTTCTCCCGGTCCTTCTCATCTTCCTGCAGCATGCGCTCAACAAGCTCTCCCTTTTTCATTGCGGAAATGCCCTTTAGTCCTCTTGCCTTGGCCAGATCCTTAAGGACAACCAGAGACAGACTTTCATATTTTTCTCTCATATCGGAACTCCTTCATTAATCATTGTAATCGTATTCACAGGGAAATCTGTCAGAAACGACTTCGAACTAACTACAAGCTAGTATACTACAACTATTTCAAAAAGAAAAGCACTTTTTCTTCTGAATCCCTTCTTGATTTGTCACAACAAGAATGGTATGGTTAAAAAAGCATAAAAATACGAAGGAGAATACACACATGGATAATAAAGAAAAGGCACTCCAGTGTCACAAAGAATGGAATGGAAAACTGGAAACCGTTGCAAAGTCCAAGGTAAAGACAAGAGAGGATCTGGCCATTGCCTACACTCCGGGCGTTGCGGAGCCCTGCAAGGTCATCGCCGAAGATCCTGCCGCAGCTTACACCTACACCTGGAAGTCCAACACCGTAGCCGTTGTATCCGACGGAAGCGCTGTTCTGGGACTGGGTAACATCGGACCCTACGCAGCCATGCCCGTTATGGAGGGAAAATGTGTCCTTTTCAAGGAATTCGGTGACGTAAACGCAGTCCCAATCTGTCTGGACACCCAGGACACCGAGGAGATCATCACTGCTGTTAAGAATATTGCCCCGGGCTTTGGTGGCATCAACCTGGAGGATATCAGTGCACCACGCTGCTTCGAGATTGAGGAGCGCCTGAAGGAAATGCTGGACATCCCTGTGTTCCATGACGACCAGCACGGCACCGCCATCGTAGTGCTGGCAGGCATCATCAACGGTCTGCGTGTTACCGGCAAGAAGAAAGAGGACTGCCGTGTCGTGGTCAACGGCGCAGGATCTGCCGGAATTGCCATCACAAAACTGTTATTAACCTATGGTTTCAAACATGTAACCATGTGCGATCGCGAGGGAATCATCGGTAAGGATTACCCGAACCTCAACTGGATGCAGAAGAAAATGACAGAGGTAACCAACCTGGAAAACAAGACCGGTTCCCTTGCAGACGCACTGCAGGGTGCTGATATCTTCGTGGGAGTTTCCGCACCGAATATCGTTACACCAGAAATGGTCTCCTCCATGAACCGGGACTCCATTCTCTTTGCCATGGCAAACCCTGTACCGGAGATCATGCCGGATGTTGCCAAGGCGGCCGGAGCAAAGGTTGTGGGCACCGGAAGAAGCGACTTCCCTAATCAGGTCAATAACGTCATTGCCTTCCCGGGAATCTTTAAGGGAGCATTGCAAGGACACGCAAAGCAGATTACAGAAGAAATGAAGCTTGCGGCTGCAGAGGCATTGGCTGCTCTGGTTTCCGATGAAGAATTAAATGAAGACTTTATTATGCCGGAAGCCTTTGACCCACGGGTTGCCGAAGTTGTCAGCCTGGCTGTAAAGTCCCATATTTCTTAGTATGAAAGTAACGGACGAAAGCAGCCGGTTTTATTCCCTGAATGATTACTGCCGGTATAGCTTTGGCGAGAAGGTGTACCGGCTCAGCTTAAGCGGTGGCATGACCTGTCCCAACCGGGACGGTACCAAAAGCAGCGGGGGATGCGCCTTCTGCAGCGAAGGCGGTTCCGGAGACTTTGCATCATCGGCATCTCTTTCTGTTTCAGAACAGATTGCGGAGGCCAGGAAACGAATTGCAGGAAAGACTAACTGCCGGAAATTTATCGCCTATTTCCAGTCCTACACCAATACCTATGCCCCGGTGGATCGGCTTTACAATCTTTTTTCTGAGGCAATAAGTCCCCAGGAGATCGCAGCCCTTTCCATTGGAACAAGAAGTGACTGTCTCCCTGCGGAAGTACTGGATCTTCTCAGTCAGCTGCAGAGCCAGAAGCCGGTGTGGATCGAGCTTGGTCTGCAAACCATCCACAACGAGACCCTGCAGCGCATGAACACCCACACCACGGTAGAACAGTTCGATGCGGCCGTATATGCCCTGCAGGAAAGAAATATCCCTGTCATCGCCCATGTAATTCTGGGGCTTCCTGGTGAAACCCGTGAGATGATGCTGGATACCATAAGACATCTTTGCACTCTGCACATTGCAGGTGTTAAGCTGCAGCTTCTGCACATTCTCAAGGGAACTCATCTGGCAGAAAGCTACGCTGCGTCTCCCTTTCCCCTGATGGAGCTGGAGGAATACTGCGAACTTGTGGTTGACTGTCTGGAATTGCTGCCCCCGAACGTAGTGATTCACCGGCTTACCGGAGACGGTCCGAGAAATCTGCTGCTGGCTCCCGCCTGGAGCACCGACAAAAGAAGAGTACTGAATACCATCCGTCGCCGCCTGAAGGAACGCGACACCAGACAAGGAGCACTTTATTATGGCTGAACCATTTACAATTTATAAAATCACGATTTTATATATGCTGGACAAAGCCGGTTTTCCCCTTACCAACACACAGATTTCTAATTTCTTTCTGGATCGGGATTACACGGATTACTTCCGTGTCCAGGAGGTGATCAAAGATCTTGAGGATGCCGGTTTAATTCTGGCAGAAACCACCCATTCCAACACCCAATATTCCATCACAGATTCCGGCAAAGAAACGCTGCATTATTTTGAGAATAAATTAAATGACGAAATCGAAGAGGATGTCAGAAAGTTCTTTGATGAAAATCAAATGGAATTTCGACAGGAAAATTCTCTGCTGGCCAATTATTACCGCACCACCGGCCAGAAATATTCCGTTCGATGCCAGGTGCGCTCCGAGGGAGAATCTCTTGTTGATCTGACCCTACTGGTCAAAACAAAGGAGCAGGCCGAAACCATCTGTGCCAACTGGAAGGAGCAGAACGAAGAGGTATACGCCTATCTCATGGATCTTCTTATGAATTAAACTTCCCACATGGATTGTCATTTATAAAATAAACCGCCTGCTCACGCAGACGGTTTTTTCTTCACACTATATCCGAATTTTCCTAGCTTCTTCCCGAGAGAAAAATATTCGCCGTGGGAATACATCACAAGTCCCAGGTTATTGATATCAAAGCGACCCGAATCCTCCATATAGGAATCCTCCACCGTAACTCCCAGCACTTCTGCCACAAACATGGTATGGCTTCCAAGCTCTGACCTGCTCTTCACCCGACATTCAATACAAACCGGGCTTTCCGCGATGCCGGGAGCGCTGACATTTGGCATGGCCAGCGGCGTCAATCCAAGCTTTGCAAACTTATCAACCTCTCTTCCGCTTACCACTCCGCAGTAATCACAGGCATATGCCAAATCTTCTGTTGTGAGGTTGATCACAAATTCCCCCGTTTTCACAAGAGCCTCATAGGAATACCGGGAAGGTCTTACCGAGATCGATACCATCGGCGGATTGGTGCATACCGTTCCGGCCCAGGCGATGGTCAGTATATTAGGTTTTCCATTCTCATCAGCGGTACTTACCATAACTGCCGGCACAGGGTTTAGCATATTTCCCGGTTTCCAGTTCTGTTTACCCATTTTTACTCCTTACTACAGCTCTAATTCAGGATTTTCCCGGATAATTTCCGCGATCAGTTCCCGCTCATCCATGTGGTGCTTGACACCCTTAATCTCCTGATAATCCTCGTGTCCCTTTCCAGCAAGAACCACGATATCTCCATCCTTTGCATTCTTCATGCAATAGGCGATAGCCTCCTTGCGGTCCGGGATCGTCACATATTCGCCATCCGCCTTATGGACTCCCACAAGAATATCATTGATAATATCCATAGGTTCTTCATTTCTCGGATTATCGGAGGTAACAACCGTCAGGTCTGCCAGTTTCGAGGAAACCTCCCCCATCTCGTAGCGTCTTGATTTTGCACGGTTGCCACCGCAGCCAAAGAGGCAGACCAGACGTCCCGGCTCGTACTCTCTTAAGGTGGTCAAAAGGCTTTCCAGAGACATGGCATTATGGGCATAATCGATCATAATGGTATAACGCTTCGTCACCGGAACGATCTCGATTCTTCCCTTCACGCTCACATGGGAAAGAGCCTGTTTGATTTTCTCCTGCTCCACGCCAAAGTGATGGCAGATGGCAATGGCCGTCAGGGAATTATATACCGAAAAGCTTCCCGGAACGTTGACTTCCACATCAAAATCCAGTTCTCCTCCCACATGGTATTGAACTCCCAGAGCTCCGTGTTCCTTTTTCAGCTCTACATTCAAAGCCACCAGGTCATTTTCGTTTCCGAACCCAAAGGTCTCCACAGAACAGGTATGTCCTTTCAGAATTCCCTGAAGATGTTCACTGTCTCCGTTAAAAATCCCGTGTCTGCACTGCTGGAACAGAAGACTCTTGCAGTGCATATAATCCTCAAAATCCTTATGTTCATTCTCTCCGATATGGTCAGGCTCCAGGTTGGTAAACACACCGATATCAAAGATAAAACCGGATACCCGGTGCAGCATCAGTGCCTGGGAAGACACCTCCATAACTACGGCGTCAAGGCCAGCCTCCACCATCTTCGCAAAGAGCTCCTGTACCCGGTAGGATTCCGGCGTGGTATTGGCAGAAGGAATCTTCTCCTCCCCAATCACCGATTCAATGGTTCCAATCAGCCCCGTCTTAATTCCGGCAGCCTCCAGAATGGATTTTACCATATAGGTTGTTGTGGTCTTTCCCTTTGTTCCGGTAATTCCGATGGTCTTAAGCTTTTCTGCAGGATATCCAAAATAAGCAGCAGCCATATTGGCAAGAGCCAGCCGGCTGTTCTTTACCATAATACAGGTAACAGACGGATCCATCACTACTTCATGTTCCACAACAACCGCTGATGCCCCCTTTGCAATCACGTCCGGTATAAAATCATGGGCATCCCTTACACTTCCACTGATGCAGACAAAAACACTTCCCTTTTCCACCTTTCTGGAATCATAGACCAGTGTTGTAATCTCCGTTTCCAGATTCCCCTGAAGAAGTTCGTATTCCGTCTTTTCAAGAAGTTGTTTAATCTTCATTTATTTTCTCCTTCGAATTTACTGTTTTTACTGTTCCCACTGTCCTTCAAAGACCTCTATAGCAGGTCCCGTCATAAAAATGTGCCTGCTTTCCGAATCATATTCAATCTGCAGATCTCCTCCCCGGAGATGAACCAGCACCTGGTTATCTGTCCGGTCATTCAGGATGCACGCCATCACCGTGGCACAGGTTCCTGTACCGCAGGCAAAGGTTTCAGCAGAGCCTCTCTCCCACACCCGCATGGATACTTCCTTTCTGGAAATGACCTGCACGAATTCCGTGTTAATTCTCTTGGGGAACCGCTCATGATTCTCAAAGGCCGGTCCATAAGTTTCCAGTGCAAAGTCAGCAACATCATCCACAAACACCACAGCATGGGGATTTCCCATAGACACGCAGGTCATACGCCACTCTTTCCCGCCTGCTGTGATGGGTTCATCCACGACCCTGTCACCGGAAGCTTTTACCGGGATCTGATCCGGCTCCAAAACCGGCTGTCCCATATCTACACGAACCATCGTAACCTTCCCGTCCTCCACCGTCAGCTGAAGGGTCTTAATCCCTGCTCCGGTTTCCACGGAAATTTCCTTTTGATCGGTCATATGATGGTCATATACATACTTGGCGACACAACGGATCCCATTGCCACACATTTCAGCCTCAGACCCGTCTGCATTGTAGATTCTCATCCGAAAATCTGCATGTTCCGATGGCCCGATGGTGATGAGACCGTCAGAGCCAATACCGAAGTGCCTGTCACTGACCTTGATGGAAAGCGCTGCAGGATCCGTTATTTTCTCCTCAAACAAATTGACATACACGTAGTCATTTCCGCAGCCATGCATTTTTGTAAATTTCATATTTCAGGAACCTCCCTCTTTTCCTTATATCCCTTATGCCTCAGCCATGCTGTTGATCAGCGCAGGAATCAGCTGTTTCTTTCTCGATACAACATTCTCCAGCATAATCCCCTCCTGATTCGGTGCACGATCATATGCTCTTGCTGCAATCTGTGATGCATCTGCTCCACGGTAAATTAAGAAGGTAGCCTCATTCAATATATCCGTGAGCATAACGAACAGCATCTGCACCTGCTTTTCTCCCATCATCTGCTCCATCTTTGGCTCGATCCGTTTCTGTACCGCATCCAGTTCCTGACGGTTCATAGCGCTGATCTGTGCCACACCAAAGCTGATATCGCCATAATGAAATGTTTTAAAATCCTGATTTAATATTTCTTCTTCTGTTTTACTGTCAAAATTGCTGCCTGCCTTGAACATAGCTGCTGCCAGTTCTTCCACCTTTACACCGGCAATTTCCGCCAGACTGCTGGCAGCCTCCTTATCCAAGGGCGTACATGTAGGCGATCGAAACATCAGGGTGTCTGACAAGATCGCAGAACACATCAGCCCTGCCATCTGTGCCGTAATCTCGACGTTTTTCTCCTGATACATCTGATAAACAATTGTCGAAGTACAGCCCAGAGGCTGATTTCTGAAATATACCGGTGCCATGGTTTCCAAACTTCCCAGACGGTGATGGTCGATGATCTCCAGAATCTCTGCCTCTTCAATATTGGTAACTGCCTGGGATTTTTCATTGTGGTCTACAAGAATCAGTTGTTTCTTCTGGGAATCCATCAGGTTACGTCTTGAGAACATGCCTACGTAATTCTGATTCTCATCCAAAATCGGAAAATCCCGGTGTCTGATCTTTGCCACCGATTCCCGAACCTCATCCACGTAATCATCCAAATGGAAATGAATAATATCTTTCTTTGTCATAAAGTGCTTGATTGGAATACTCTGATTGATCAGACGGGCTGCCGTAAAGGTGTCGTATGGCGTGCTGATCAATACCACATCTCTTTGTCTGGCTGCCTCAATCACCTCCGGGACCACCTCGTATCCATTGGTCACGATCATGCAGCTGCAATTAGAGGCAATAGAAAGCATCTGCGACTCCTCCCGGTCTCCGATCATCACCAGATCGTCACTGTCCACTGCGGTGGAAAGTACCTCGGGAGTACCTACACCGATGACCACCTTACCATGCACGAAATAGGCGTGTTCATTTCCGGTCAAAAGCTGTCCCTCCAGAGTCTCCACAATGTTCTTATACTGGGTCCGCGCCGTGGAAAGGATGGTATTATCATATACATCCATATAGGACTTGGCAATATCTCCCGTGACAATCAGTCCCTCCAGCTTGCCATTCTTCACTACCGGAAGTGTAACAACACCAAGAATCTTCATCATCTCCCATGCCTTTTTCATGGAAATATGACTGCTGACCCCCTCGGTTTTCCGGATATGGATATCCCTGATCTGTGTTCCAACATCCGTGACAAGACCTGGAAGCGGTGCCTGAAAACGATTCAGCACATATTCTGTCTCTGCGTTCAAATCCCCCGCACGCATCGGAACATACTCAACATCAGGAGCTGCCGTCTCTCCCTGCTCCTTCAGATTGTTCTTTAAGTTCGCATAGGCAATTGCTGCACAGATGGAATCCGTATCCGGATTCTTATGTCCTATGACCCAAACCTGCTTTTTCTCCATCTCATCACTCCTTAAGAAATATGACTGTAACATAAAATGCAATTCCCTATAAAAGGGAATTGCATCTTCATAATTACAAAATTAAACAACTGCACCGGAACTGATCATACTTACAATCATGAGAATAATAATTGCAACAAAATTGATAATTCCTACAACCAATGATGAAATTCCCAAAAGCTTCACCGGTGCAATTTTTTCATCCATTCGTCCTTCAATTTCAGACATCGAATCAATTTTCTGCTCTGTCCCCTTCAAAAGATCTGAAATATTGCGGAAACATTTCACATTCTCTGTGTGAACCTTTTCAGAGAGCTCCGTCTTTAAGGTTGTCAGTTGCTCCTGAATCAGTCCGAGAGTCTCCTTCAGTTCTTTCGCCTTCTGCTCACTGAAACGCCTTCCATCCTCGTTCTGGTCTGCCATGGAGGCTTCCAGCTCATCCATCTTCACAGAAACCTTCTCAATCAGGGCATCAATCTGACGTTCAACCTGAGCGGTAATTCCATCAGCTTCCTTCTGGCGCTCCTGAAGAATCTGATCCAGCTCATCCGCCTTCTCCTGAAGGGCATCTGCTTTCTCCTGTCTCTCATCCACAATGCTTTGAAGCTTCTCAGCTTCAGTCTCACGGTTGTCCAGAAGCATCTGCAGTCTCTTTGCCCGCTCACGGAACTCGTCAATTTCCTTCAGTAGGAAGTCTTCTTTGCTCTCTTCCCTTGGAGAATTGTCACGAATTGTCTCAATTGGTGTAGATTCAAGTGTTACAGTTTCAAATGTTTCAGCTTCAACCGTCTTCTGTTCTTCCTCCGCCGGAGTTTCCTGTGGAGTTTCCTCTGTCAACTGTTCCTGCAGAGTTTCCCTTGCCAACTGCTCCTGCAAAGCTTCCTTCGCCAACTGCTCCTGCAGAGCTTCCTTCGCCAACTGCTCCTGCAGAGCTTCCTTCGCTAACTGTTCCTGCAGAGCTTCCTTCGCTAACTGTTCCTGCAGAGCTTCCTCCGCTAACTGTTCCTGAGAAACTTCCTCTGCGGGCTGCTCCTGAGAAGTTTTCTCCACCGGACTGTGCATATCCTCCCGATACAGATCAAAGTCAAAAGGCTTCGCTCCGTTTGACATCATATCTGCCTTCGGTTCTTCTGTTTGAAACTCAAAAGGAGTGGGGCCATGCAGGAATTCCTCTTCCTCTTTTTCCGGTTCATCGACAGAATCTACGGTTTGGGGTTCTTCCGTCTCAACAACAGGATCTGCAGGCGAACTTTCTGCCGATTCAGCAACAGTATCTACAGTCCTGATCTCTTCTGATTCTTCGGCAGTTTTCGAAGGTTCCGGCTCCCCTGTCCGTGCAGAAAACTCCGTCCAACCTGTCTCCTTCGTTTCAGGCACTGTCTGTTCTGTCACTTCCGGTTCAACCACCGGCTGTATCTCTTCCGTAATCTCCGGCTCAACAGCAGAACCCTCTGTCTTCTCTTCTACCATAGTTTTATTCTCTTCCATTTTTTCTGATTCCTTTACCTTATCTTCTGTATTCTGAATCTTCTCCTGAGGCTGGGACGCCATAATGGTCACGGGTCTGACAATCTCTGTATCTGTCTCCAAATCATCCAGACTCTCTGGCTCAATTCTAATCCTGCCACCGGAGACAGCTGCTGCCGGAGCTGCCTTGGGTACATACCCTGTCATATACGCCTGTTTCCGGCGGTTTCTAGCAATTTCCCTGCGAAGTCCCAACAACAATCCTGACATCTCAGTTCCTCCAAACGTACTTTACTACATTTATTCTACCATTCTGTAAACAATTTGTAAACTGAAAGTTTTGCTTTTCGCGTTGCTCGCCAAACAAAAAGAAGAAGCCCCTGGCACAAATAAATTTGTGCAGGAACTTCTCCCTTTTATTTTTCTCGCTTATCGCGGATCTTATTTACCAGCGTAAAGAGTTACTAACTTCTTTAAGTGCTCGTAACGATCCTTAGAGTTCTGCTCAGATGCTGCGAACAGCTCTGCAGCTCTCTCCGGATTGAACTTAGCCAGAGAAGCGTAACGGTTCTCACCCTTTAAGAATGCCTGATAATCTCCGGTCGGCTCCTTAGAGTCTAATGAGAATGCATCCTTGCCCTCAACAGCGAGCTGTGGGTTGTAGCGGAAGTTGAACCAGTATCCGGACTCAACTGCTAACTTCTCCTCGGTCTGAGCCTTGCTCATACCCTTCTTGATACCATGGTTGATACATGGAGCGTAAGCAATGATCAGGGATGGTCCCGGATATGCCTCAGCCTCTGCAATTGCCTTTACACACTGGTTCATGTCAGCACCCATAGAGATGTGTGCAACGTATACATAACCATAGCTCATTGCGATACCAGCCAGATCCTTCTTCTTGGTCTCCTTACCACCTGCAGCAAACTGTGCGATTGCTCCGGTAGGAGTAGCCTTGGAAGACTGTCCACCTGTATTGGAATATACCTCTGTATCGAATACCATGATGTTGATATCCTTACCGGATGCTAATACGTGGTCAACACCACCGAATCCGATGTCGTATGCCCATCCGTCACCACCGAAGATCCACTGGGACTTCTTAGCAAGGAAATCCTTCTCTTTCAGGATATTCTTGGAAGCATCACATCCGCAAGCCTCTAATGCAGCTACTAACTTCTCTGTAGCAGGTCCGTTGGAAACGCCACAGTTGAAGGTATCGTTCCACTCCTTGATAGCATCCTTAACCTCTGCCTTGTTTGTGTTAGCAGCGATCTCATCCAGCTCACTCTTTAATCTGTCACGGATTGCTCTCTGAGCAAGTAACATACCATAACCAAACTCTGCAGCATCCTCGAATAAGGAGTTAGACCATGCAGGACCATGTCCCTTCTTGTTTACCGTGTATGGTGTAGAAGGTGAAGAGTTAGCCCAGATAGAAGAACATCCGGTTGCGTTTGCAATGTACATTCTGTCACCGAATAACTGGGTGATCAGCTTAGCGTATGGTGTCTCACCACATCCGCCACAAGCGCCTGAGAACTCAAGCAGTGGCTGACGGAACTGAGATCCCTTAACAGAGTTAAGCTTGAACTTCTCGATAACATCTTCCTTATCCTCAAGAGTTACTGCATAATCGAAGTACTTCTGCTCATCCTCATGTGCCTCGAAACCAGTCATGGTAATAGCCTGTACCTTATCCGGACATACGTTTACACAAGAACCACATCCTGTACAATCGAAAGCAGATACAACGATTGCGAACTTGTAGCCAGGCATCATGTTGAGATCCTTCATCTGCATTCCTTCCGGAGCTGCAGCAGCCTCAGCCTCTGTCATGGCAACCGGACGGATTGCTGCGTGAGGACATACATAAGAACACTGGTTACACTCAATACACTTGGTAGCATCCCAAACCGGAACGTCTGTTGCAACACCACGCTTCTCGTATGCTGCTGTACCGGATGGAGTCCAGCCTGTCTCGTATTTCTTAACAACAGAAACAGGAATTGTGTTACCCTGCTGTCCGTTTACCTTAGCCTGGATATTCTTAACGAAATCTACAACCTCTGGCTTGTTGCCTGTAATTTCCTTAGAGTAATCATCATCTGTGCAGTTCTTCCAGCTCTCCGGAACCTCTACCTTAACATATGCTGTAGCACCGGCATCGATTGCATCGTGGTTCATCTTAACCACATCGTCACCCTTCTTAGCATAGGACTTGGTAGCAGCATCCTTCATAAGCTTAATAACCTCTTCCTGAGGAATCAGTCCTGTCAGTGAGAAGAATGCAGACTGAAGAACGGTATTGATACGGTTGCCAAGACCGATTTCCTTACCAATCTTTACACCATCAATGATGTAGAAGTTGATATTGTTCTCAGCGATGTATCTCTTAACCTGTCCCGGTAATTTCTCATCTAACTCATCTACTGTCCACTGGGTATTGAACAGGAAAGTACCACCTGGTACCAGATCCTGAACCATGTTGTACTTGTAGATGTATGCGGTACAGTGACATGCTACGAAGTTTGCCTGAGAGATCAGGTATGTAGAGCGGATTGGAGTATGTCCAAAACGCAGGTGGGAAATGGTAACACCACCGGACTTCTTAGAGTCATAATCAAAGTATGCCTGTGCATACATGTCTGTATTATCACCGATAATCTTGATGGAGTTCTTGTTGGCGCCTACCGTACCGTCTGCTCCCAGACCCCAGAACTTACAGTTAGTAGTTCCTTCCGGTGTGGTAACAGGATTCTCCTTAACCTCAAGAGAAAGATTGGTAACATCATCGATAATACCGATGGTAAATCTTGGCTTCTCTGTGTTGTTGAATACTGCGATGATCTGTCCCGGTGTAGTATCCTTAGATCCTAATCCGTAACGTCCGCTGGTAATGGTAACCTGATCGAACTTAGATCCCTTTAATGCAGCAACAACGTCAAGGTATAATGGCTCACCAAGAGAACCCGGCTCCTTGGTTCTGTCTAATACTGCAATTCTCTTAACAGTATCCGGAATAGCATCGATTAATGCTTCCTTAACGAATGGTCTGTAAAGACGAACCTTAACAACACCGACCTTCTCGCCCTTTGTCATTAAGTAATCGATGGTCTCATCGATGGTCTCACATACAGAACCCATGGCGATGATGATGCGGTCTGCATCCTCTGCACCGTAGTAGTTGAATAACTTATAGTCAGTACCGATCTTCTCGTTGACCTTGTCCATGTATTCCTGAACGATTGCAGGAAGCTCATCATATGTGCTGTTGCAAGCCTCTCTGGACTGGAAGAAGATATCCGGGTTCTGCGCAGATCCCATCTCTACCGGGTGATTTGGATTCAGGGCATTCTTACGGAATGCGTCAACTGCATCCATATCTACCATATCCTTCAGATCCTCGTAATCCCATGTCTCGATCTTCTGAATCTCGTGAGATGTACGGAATCCATCGAAGAAGTTGATGAATGGAACTCTTCCCTTGATTGCTGCACAGTGTGCAACCGGAGTTAAGTCCATAACTTCCTGTACAGATGACTCGCAGAGCATAGCGACACCGGTCTGACGGCAGGCATATACGTCTGAATGGTCACCGAAAATGTTCAGTGCGTGAGTAGCAACACAGCGGGCAGATACGTTAAATACGCCCGGAAGTCTCTCACCAGCTACCTTGTACAGGTTCGGGATCATAAGTAACAGACCCTGGGATGCTGTGTAGGTAGTTGTTAATGCACCGGCTGTAAGGGATCCGTGAACAGTACCTGCTGCACCAGCCTCAGACTGCATCTCTGTAACCTGAACGGTCTGTCCAAAAATGTTCTTACGACCAGCGGTTGCCCACTCATCTGTAGCCTCAGCCATAACAGATGAAGGAGTAATCGGATAGATTGCTGCTACATCGGTAAAAGCATAAGAAGCATGTGCTGCAGCATGATTTCCATCCATGGTTTTCATTGAACGTTTCATGATAAGTCCTCCTATTTTAATTTAATGTTCAAACGAAATAAAATCAGACATTGAATCAGAATGTCTCTAATATAATAATATAAGATGAACAGTGCCAAAAAGCAAGCGATAGCGCCACCATTTTATGTTTTTTTACAAATACAACCTCTCAAATTCGCCAATTGGCAGCGGCTGGCTGCACAGATACCCCTGTCCCTGGGTGAAACCACCGTTCAAAAGTGCCTTCTCCTGCTCCATGGTCTCCACGCCTTCGATGATAATGTCTTTCTTTAAAATCCTCACCATCCGGCCGATTTCGTTCAAAAGGCTCAGCTTACGGTCACTCATATCCTGGTTCAAAAAGCTCTTATCGATCTTGATCACATCCGCAGGCATATCTGCCAGCATGGAAAGGGAGGAATAACCCGTTCCAAAATCATCGATTGCCACACGAAATCCCTTCTCTTGGAGACAATTCATGCATTTTTCCAACACCTTGACGTTTTTGACAAGGGCACTCTCCGTCACCTCGATCTCGATCAGCTTCGACGGGATACTGTACTTGCCCATAATATGATCAATTCTTTCCAGAAATCCCTCCCCGTCCCCGTCAAAATGCCTTCCCGAGAAATTCGTTGAAACAACGATTTTTCTTCTCTTCTGCCGGTCCCACTTGTCCAATGTTTTCAACACCTCTTCGAATATATAAAAATCCAGTTCCGTGATATAGCCGATTTTCTCCAGAGCATTGATAAAATAAAAGGGCGTCAGCACACTTCCGTCCGGCTTTTTCCAGCGGGCCAGTGCTTCTGCCCCGTATACCTTGTGTTCGCCCAGAATAAACTTCGGCTGGAGATAGATCTGAAAATCATCCCGGTACAAAGCTTCAAAAAATTCTCCCACAACCCTCTGTTCATCACTTCGTGCAATCCTAAACTTCGGCTCATACCGTACAATATCCCGCCGTTTCTCATTCTTCGCCTGTTTCCAGGCAAGATTGGCATTCTCAATGGCCACATCCACATCCACACCGGGATTCTCAAAGATATATAATCCCGCAGTCACTCCCATACCGCTGTTGGGATAACGATGATTCTGCATATTGGCAAAATGCCGGTAATGCCCCCGCAGATGTTCCTTCAGAAGCTTCTCATTTTCATCCTCCATCAGTAGAAGGAAAAAATCTGAATACAGACGGCTTCCAGCGCAATAGCAGGATTGTTCCGTCACACCCTGGGCAAACATTTTAAGAACTTCATCTCCGACCCTGTATCCATAATTCTCATTCACATAGCCGAAATTATTGATATCCATATATACAAGGCCATATATTTTGTCCGGCTCTGCCTCTCCTAATATCTCAGCCACTCTCTGTCGGAAAATATCCTGATTGTATAAGCCCGTAAGCTGGTCACGGCTTTGAATGTCGCAGATCTGCTCCTGACTCATATCCATCCGAAAACGCAGTGATGCAAAAACAGCCAAAATTCTTGTCAGTTCCTCGAACATTTCCATCTCGATACCGGACCACTGCCGATGCTCATCCGTGGAAAGATAGACAATCTGTCCGTTATGCTTTTCCACGTACTCGTACTTTCCAACCACTACCGAAAACTCGCCCCTTAACCTTGCAACAGCTTCCAGGTCATTGGCGTAGCCCTCAAGGTTCCCGTACTCTGCCATCTGGCGCATGGTCAGGCTGGCGCACTGCCCCGGTTCCAGTCCCTCCAGTTCCTCAGGAACGCTTTTGAAGGTCATTTTGCTGGGCAGATCAAAAGAATCCGAATAATAATTGCTGGGGGAAAAAACACCCGCCTCCTGATTCCACTCCAAAATTGCCACCATTGCCAGCCGGTATCTTTTGGCAATCCGCTCCAACAGCATGTTTAAAGATCCGTCCAGATTCTTTGCGTGAGCCATGAGGCTTACCGCATAGGCAATAAATTTCTGATCCTCCGGCCCAATCATCTCCCGGGGTTCTATCTTTCTGGTCTGATGGGGAACCTGCTCCGAAATCGTGCCGTCTGCAACCGCAAATCCGTTTTTCCCGTTCTTCTTGGCACGGTACATGGCAGTATCCGCCTGCTCGAACAACTTCTGATACTCATGGTTATCGTCGGAGCTGATGGCAACGCCAATGCTGACGGAAATCCGGTACCGCACATCCCCGCCTGCATATTCCTTGCACAAGATTCCCTGCAGCCTTTGTACCTTGTCCGTCGCCTTGTCCAATACCGTATTTTTCATGAAAACAAGGAATTCGTCTCCACCGATCCGGCCCACCACATCATCAGAGCGAAACTGGCTCTGTATCAGCCTGGCCACATCTGTGATCACGGTGTCCCCAAAGGTGTGTCCGAAATTATCATTCACCCCCTTAAAATCATCGATATCGATCAAAAGCATCACGTGGGTTCCCTCCGGATTCTTCTCCAGAAATGACCTGATTTCCCGCTCAACCTCAACCTTGTTCAGCAATCTGGTAAGGGGATCACGGCGTACCTCCTCCTTAAGGTTTTTGTCGGTATCAATATTAAAACTTCGTCCTTCAATCCTTGTAATTTTCCCCTCTTCCTCCACCGGATAATAGACATCCTGTGCCTCACAATCTCCCCGCAGCTCCATCAGCCGGTGGGAACGGAGCATAACCCACTTCTCCACATCCAGATCAAAGGGATACTCCTTGGAAAACTTCTCCATTGCTTCATAACGCCGGGTAATTTTGCGCTGCTCAAATTCGACGGATTTGTACGCCTGAATATCCCACAGGGTCATAACGAGAAGTGTCCTGCTCTTTTCCCTGACAGGTACTGAAAAACTCACCTCTACCCAGCGCACCTCGTGGTCTGCCCGGGTCAGCTGAAGTTCCTGTCTGATCTTTTCATTTCCTTCGGCCGCACACTGGCAGGCATCCAGAAACAAATGCCTTTCCTCTTCCAAAAACAGACGGATACCATCCTCCTGTAATTCCCGCTCGGTATAGCCGGAAAGTTCTACAAATTCGGCATTTACCTTTTCAATTCTGCAAAAATCACTGACGCTGACCACTGCCGCTGCAACCGGAACATCAAGCTGCATGAAATCCCAATAATTCATCCCAAAACCCCTGTATAAAATCCGTTTCTTCTTCTACCTTATCGAAAATAGTGCTTCTATTAAATTTATTATAACATTTTTTCAGGCAGAAAAGAAGAGTATCTTTCATATCAGGGTTATTTTTCTTGAAAATTTCGAGGTTTTATGTATAATATAGGATGTATGTCTAACCTAAAATATAGAGAAACAGAGGGTTTATCATGATTAGTGCAAATAATATCACATTACGTTTAGGAAAAAAGGCTCTCTTTGAGGATGTCAACATTAAGTTCACAGAGGGAAACTGTTATGGTCTCATCGGTGCCAATGGTGCCGGAAAATCCACCTTCCTTAAAATCTTGTCCGGCCAGCTGGAACCCACCAGCGGCGAGATTGCCATCACACCGGGGCAGCGTCTTTCCTTTTTACAGCAGGATCATTTCAAATACGATGAGTTTACGGTTCTGGACACTGTCATCATGGGTAACAAACGCCTGTATGACATTATGAAAGAAAAGGAAGCCATCTACATGAAGGAGGATTTCTCTGACGAGGATGGTATCCGTGCCAGCGAGCTGGAGGCTGAATTTGCAGATATGGACGGCTGGAATGCAGAGTCAGATGCCGCAACGCTGTTGAACGGTCTTGGCATTCCCACCGAGGAGCATTACAATCTGATGGCTGATATGCCGGGTGCCTCCAAGGTCAAGGTCCTTCTTGCCCAGGCTCTCTTTGGCAATCCGGACATTCTGCTTCTGGATGAGCCTACCAACCACCTGGATCTGGATGCCATTGCGTGGCTGGAGGAATTTTTGATCAATTTTGAAAATACCGTTATCGTGGTTTCCCACGACCGCTATTTCCTGAATAAAGTATGTACCAACATCGCAGACATGGATTACGGTAAGATTCAGCTCTACGCCGGTAACTACGACTTCTGGTATGAATCCAGCCAGCTTCTGGTACGCCAGATGAAAGAAGCCAACAAGAAAAAGGAAGAAAAGATCAAAGAGCTGCAGGAATTCATTTCCCGATTCTCCGCCAACGCTTCCAAGTCCAAGCAGGCAACCTCCCGTAAGCGTGCCCTGGAGAAAATCCAGCTGGATGAGATCCGTCCTTCCAGCCGTAAATACCCCTACATTGATTTCCGCCCAAACCGCGAAATCGGTAATGAGGTTCTTACCGTAGAGGGAATCAGCAAAACTATCGATGGTGTTAAGGTGCTTGATAACATCTCCTTTATCGTAGGCCACGATGATAAGATTGCCTTTGTAGGTGGCAACGAGCTTGCCAAAACCACCCTCTTCAAGATTCTTGCCGGAGAGATGGAGCCAGATGAGGGAACTTATAAATGGGGCGTTACCACAAGTCAGTCTTACTTCCCGAAGGACAACACCACCATCTTCGATTCGGATGAACTGATCGTTGACTGGCTGACACAGTTCTCGGAAATCAAGGATGCCACCTATGTCAGAGGCTTCCTTGGCCGCATGCTTTTTGCCGGTGAGGACGGTGTCAAAAAAATGCGTGTGCTTTCCGGTGGTGAGAAGGTTCGTGTCCTGCTCTCCCGCATGATGATCATGGGAAGCAACGTGCTCATGTTTGATGAGCCCACGGACCACCTGGATATGGAATCCATCACCGCCTTGAACAACGGAATGATGAAGTTCCCGGGTGTGATCCTCTTCGCCTGCCGTGACCATCAGGTAGTACAGACAACCGCCAACCGTATCATCGAGTTCCTGCCGGACGGCAGTATGATCGATAAGGTTTCCACCTACGATGAGTATCTGGAGAATGATGCCATGGCCAGAAAACGTCAGGTATATAACACCTCAGCAGATGAGGAGGCCGATGATTAAATTTTTTTCAGGCGCTGCTGTTTAGCAGCGCCCATTTACATCATTGTAATTCTGCAAAAACTTTTCTGCCACTATACAAATTACTCCCATGCATATGAATATCTCCATATTATAAAAATACCGCCATATTAAAAAAGGACACTGGCAAAATCAGTGTCCCTAATCTCTCATACCTAAATAAACCAACCATAGCTTCGTATCGTGAAAACAAATGATATGATAAGTTGTACTAGAAACTGTCATAAAAAATATTCCCGCTATTATAATTATAGTTGTATTTCCCGCCTGCCCCATAGGTGTTAGACTTTGATGCCTCCGCCTGTGCATAGGAATCAATCATGGAAGCCTGAGTCGCTGCACCGTAGACAAAGGAACTTGTTCCATTAAACAAATTCTTTACATCCGACATATCTGCTGACTTAAAGGTATCCTCTTTGATGCCCAGCGTTCCATTCTTGGAATCAATGGTGATACCAATCTTCTTCAGGGCGTCCTCATTCATCTTTGTGATATTGTTCATAGAGGAAACCGCATTCTGAATCCTTGTGGTATCCGACTTGGCCGCCGCCGATAAAAGAGAATTATAATCCTCCACAAATGCAGAGACAGAATCATAAATCTTGTTCTCATCGTACTCTCCCTTGGCATTCTTGGAAAACACAGAATTACTCTGTCGGGAATATAAACTCTTAGCTGTGTCAGTCAGATCCGAAGCCGCCTCTTCAATCCCTGCAAGGGTTTTAGCAGAATCCTTCGAGAGAGCCGTGGAGGTCTTCTTCGCCACATCCGAGGCAGAAGTCTTCGTACTGCCATCGTCAGATCCAAGGGCATAGTAAGAACTCATCAATTTCCCGTATGCCCCGCTTCGAATATTGGCATAATCGCTGTAATTGATTCCCAAAATATCCGAGTTGCCTCCAGCTTTGCCCTCCAGACTGGAAAACAGCATACTGATTGACGATGAATCATAAGATGAAATTCCCCTCATACCAGTCCCTCCTTTATGGTGTAAATTCCAAATTGATCTGTAACATTGATGTATAACAATTCAGATACTTTTTCTATATTTTACACATCCTCAATCTGCCAGTCAATAGGCGCTATCCCATTTTCTTCCAGAAAATGATTTGCCTGACTGAAATGCCTGCAGCCAAAGAACCCACGGTAAGCAGACAGAGGGCTTGGATGCGGTGCTTTTAAGATCAGATGCTTCGGATTTGTCAGCATCGGAATCTTGCCCTGGGCCGGTCTGCCCCAAAGCATATAGACAATGGGACGATCCTGTGCATTGACCGTTTCGATAATAGCGTCGGTAAAATGCTCCCAGCCCCTCCCCTGATGGGAATTTGCCTGATGGGCCCGCACCGTTAATACCGTATTCAAAAGCAGCACTCCCTGATCGGCCCATTTCTTCAGATATCCGTTATTGGGAATCCAACAGCCCAGATCATCCTGCAGTTCCTTATAAATATTCTGCAGGGATGGAGGGATATCCTTCTGATCCGGCAGAACCGAAAAGGAAAGCCCGTGGGCCTGATGTTCATTGTGATAGGGATCCTGGCCCAGGATCACCACCTTTACCTGCCCCAGAGGCGTAAAGTGAAGAGCATTAAAGATATCCTCTGCCGGCGGATAGATCCGCGTTGTTGCATATTCTGTTTTCACGAACTCGTACAGTGTCCGGTAGTATGGCTTAGCGAATTCCTCTTTCAGTGCCGGAAGCCAGTCATTTGTAATCATCGCCATGGTAATAAAGCCCCTTATCTGTCGTTACTTTCTTACAGAAACGCCCTGTTGTGACAGATACTCCTTCAGATCGGAGATCTCCAACTCCTTATAATGGAACAGTGAAGCTGCCAGGGCTGCATCGGCATGTCCCTCCGTCAGCGCCTCAAGAAAATGCTCCTTCGTTCCGGCTCCTCCTGAAGCAATCACAGGAATAGAGACGTTATCTGCAATCTGACGGGTCAGTTCAATATCATACCCGGCCTTTGTTCCATCACAGTCCATGCTGGTCAGAAGAATTTCCCCTGCTCCCAGTTTGTTGGCCTTCATGGCCCATTCCACTGCATCCAGTCCCGTATCAATCCGGCCGCCATTCTTATAGACATTCCAGCCGCTTCCATCGGGACGCCTTTTGGCATCGATGGCCACAACCACACACTGGCTTCCAAATTTATCTGCTGCATTGCTGATGAGTTCCGGCGTATTGATGGCAGAGGAATTGATGGAAATCTTGTCGGCGCCCTCTCTGAGAATTGCCTTAAAATCCTCCACCGTGCGGATTCCTCCCCCTACCGTAAAGGGGATAAAGACCTTCTCGGCCACTTTTCTCACCATATCCACCACTGTGCTTCGATGGTCTGAAGATGCTGTAATATCAAGGAAAACCACTTCGTCAGCTCCTGCCTTGTCATAGGCCGCAGCTACCTCCACCGGATCTCCTGCGTCTCTTAAATTCACAAAATTAATACCCTTTACCACACGCCCGTTATTCACATCCAGGCAGGGAATAATTCTCTTCGTAAACATTATGCTCTACCTCCCTGCAGTTCTGCAAAATTATTTAAGATGGATAAACCGACTTTACCGCTCTTCTCCGGATGGAACTGGCAGGCAAACACATTTCCCTGTTCCACGGATGCGTGGATTGTCGTACTGTACTCCGTTGTGGCCTTGACGATCTTCTCATCTGCAGCCTTCAAATAATAAGAGTGGACAAAATATACATAGGGATTCGAATCGATTCCACGGAACAGACACCCCTCATTCTGCAGAGTCAGAGAATTCCAACCGATATGTGGAATCTTTAGTCCCGGCTGGTCCGGGATTCTTAAAATCTGTCCGTCCAGAATATGTAAGCCTTCCACGCCCTCGCTCTCATCACTGCCCTCAAACAAAAGCTGTAAACCCAGACAGATTCCAAGGAAGGGGGTTCCCGCCGCTGTTACTTCTCGTATTACCTTGTCCAGTTCATATTTTTTCAACTGCTCCATGGCATCCCCGAAAGCCCCAACTCCCGGAAGGATTACCTTGTCCGCAGTTTCGATTCTGTGAAAATCTCTGGTAATTTCACACTCCTGCCCCAGATAGAGCAGTGCTTTTTCCACGCTCTTTAAGTTACCTGCATTGTAGTCAATAATTGATATCATACTGTCTCCTAATTTAAGCCTAATTCATTTATTTTCTTCTGTATCGCAATGGTATAATCATCACGGTTCTTAATCTGATAGAACTCTTCTGCCTCCTTTGTGGATACGGAGTAGTCCTTCTTTAGAGCCTCTGCGATCTTCGTCTTCATGGCCTCTAACTCCGGCACACATTCATACTCTTCTGCAAATTTCTGATTGATCTCACACCTTCCATAAGCACATATCAGAGAATCCAGTGCCATGTCCTTAGATCCATAATTATCAAAAATCAGATATGCCTGATATTTCTCGGACACCGCTGCCAGAGCCGCAAGGCGATTGTATAGCAGTTCATCCTTTTCCTTAATGTCCAGACCCTGCAGTTTCCGGAACGCCTCCACATAAGCGCCCTTCTGGTAGGATTCTTTCGCCGCATTTACATTAGCCTGATATCCTAAGGCGGAAGTTCCAAGGAGAACAAGTCCCAGAAGAGATGCCACCATAATGACAATCGCAATGACCGGTTTCCTTGGAAGAGGTGGTGTATTGTCTACCGGTTTTGGTTTCTTTTCCTTCTTTGGCTTTGAGGGCTTTGGAGCCTTGGGCTTTTTGGCTTTCTTGGGCTTTGGCGGTTTTTTCTTTTTTTCCTTCTTTCCCTTGCCGGAAGTTTCCTTCTGCTCGGCCGCTTCCAGTTCCTTTAAGATCTGCTGGTTTTCCTCTGACAGTTCCACTAACTCCCCTGCCCCATCATCCGGAATCTCAACAATATCCCCTTGATCATCGCCAAAAAACATCTTGGATAATTTTTCAAAAACAGAGGGTTTTCCCTTACCTTTCTTCTTTCGTTTCCATTTGCCCCCGGCGGTTTGGGCATCCGTCTCATCCGGCGCTGTCTGACCAGTCGCCTGCTGTTGTTCATCCATCTGCGCTTTTGCAAAATCTCCAAAAGAATCTCCCTCTTCGAGAGGCTTTCCCTCTTCCTCCTCCGATAGAAGTAACCCCAGGTCAGAAAGGTCATCATCCCCGGAGAGCAATTCCAGAAGATCCTGTCCCTCCATTCCGGACAAATCCATGTTTTCTTCGGGAGGGGATGCGGTTGACTGCCTGGGCTCCTCATCCGAAGAAGGTTCTATATTTTCCGCAGCTGAAACATCCGGTGGGGAGGCAGCCGGTTCTGCCGGCGCCTCCTCCGAAAACTGCTCATCAAAGGTTCCCATGGCCTGATCCAGCTTTTTTCCTTCTTCGCTGACAAATTCCTCAGTTTCAGCTACAGCCCCCTCGTCCTCCGGAAGTTCTCCTTCAAATTCTGCATCCTCATCTACCACAGGGGGGGCCTGCTTTTCTGCCGACATATTGGCAAGTATCTCGTCCAGCGACTCATCCAGAAGATTTCTCTCCGGTGCAGGATCTTCCTCTGTAAAAAGTTCCCCGGCATATTTATCTGGTGTATCCGGCAGTTCATCCTTCAGAAGCTCAGCCTCAAATTCTCTCAGGAACTCCTCCTCGTCCTTTGCCTGATTCTGTTCTGATAGCGGTTCCCCGAAAAGCTCCCACTCGAATTCTTCCTGTGTTGTGGCCGGCTTTTTTTCTTTGACCGTTTTTTTCGTGGAACTTCCATCTCCCATGGAATATAAAAGTTGATCCAGATAATCTTCTTCTGAATGGTTACTCATAGCTTTTCTCCCATCAAGCGGTAATCTCTATAACTCATTAAGGGATGTGATGAAACCACCACATCCCTTACTCCGTCGTAACAATTACTGGTTTTCTCTATTCGCCAGCAGATTGTCGATGGCATCTACCAGCTTCCCGATCTCCGGTTTGGTCAGCTGTGCGTCAGCTCCCAGCTGCTCGCCCTTGCGCCGCATCTCTTCGTTTACCAGAGATGAGAAAATAATCACAGGAATATTCTTAAAGCGGTCGTCCGTCTTGATCAGCTTGGTCAACCGGTGTCCGTCCATCTGCGGCATCTCAATATCTGTGATCACACATTTCACATTTTCACTCAAAGTACCTTCATTATAAAACTGCTGTATCTTATCCCAGGCTTCCTGACCATTAAAGGTAACGATCTGCTTTTCATAGCCGGCCTTCTTCAGACAATCCTTAATCAGACTGCTCAAAAGAACCGAATCCTCTGCAATGAGAATGGCGTCTTCACTGTGCTCTCTGGCACCGATTTTCTCAATATCATTGGTACGCAGTCCCGTTTCCGGGCTGATATCGGCCACAATAGCCTCAAAGTCCAGAATCACTACCAGTTTATCTTTCATCTTGATGACACCGGTTGCCACGCTTCCATCGGCACCATTGATGGTTGCATCCGGCTTAATGATTTCATCCCAGGATACCCGGTGAATACCGATCACCTGATCCACATGGAATGCAATGTCCAGCTTGTTGAAATTCGTGATGATAAATAATCCCTTTGTACCATCATCCGGCATAGACAGACATTTCTTCAGATTAATTACCGTGATCATCGTATCTCTCGGCATAAAAATACCTTCGACACTTGGATGTGTATTTGGCACCGGTGTTACCTTCTGATAAACCAGAATTTCACGGATCTTGGCTACATTGATTCCGTAGTGGTTGTCTCCCAGTGTAAATTCCAAAACTTCCAGTTCATTCGTTCCTGACTCTAACAAAATATTCGTATCCATATGTGCCCTCCCGCATTCTCTTTGTATACCCTGTTTGTATTATATCACAATCCGATAGAATTTTCTAAATTTTTTACAAATTAACCGGATATGTTTGACCATCAACCGTAACAAAAAGATCAGACGTCTTATAATTCTTCGCCATTTCCTCCGGAATTTCAAAAATCAGATAAGCCTTTTGACTGCTTTTTGCCTTAATACTGCCACTATAGCCGGATAAAATTTTTTCTCCGAAGGTCCGCTTCTCCGAAATCTGTTTCGATCCATCCACACTACAGGAAAAGACCCCGCCGGAAGAAGCCGCATCCAATTTAAGCGTTGACCCGGATGTATTTTTCAGCTTAAATTCCATAATCAGCAGTTTCTTATTCTCAGAAGCATTGACGGAAAAATACGTACCCTCCTGATAAGTATTCGTAATATTGCTGCCAGCATATGAAATTTCCAGCTTTCCTTCCATGCCCACTGCCTTTGCAATGGAAACAGCTCCGCTTTCTTCATCGCCCTTAGAAGACTGGTCATCCTCTGAAAGAGAATTCTCCTCCGTCTCCCCGGGAACATCCGTCTCCTCCGACAGAACCGCGTCTGTCATACCATCCTTCTGGTATATATTTTGTTTTGCCAGCGCATACGCCGCATATTGCACAATGAGTCCTTCTTCTTCCTCCGTCAACTCATGCATCGGCGTGCCACAGCCCCCCAGCAGCAACGCTGCAAGAGCAAGTACTGCCACAAGACGTATTCTCTTTCTCATACGCTTCTGTCCTTTTGTTACTTTTACCATATAAACTGTATTAATCATAACATATTTTGTCAGATAGCACAACAATTTTCTAATGATTAATGATGAGATTCGAGCTCCATCCAGAATTCCACGCCATCCGGATGATTGACGACACCGCATTTCTGATGAAAAGAATCCATGATTGCATGAACAATGGACAATCCGATGCCGCTTCCCCCATATTCTCTGGTTCTCGCCTTATCCACCTTATAAAATTTTATCCAGATTTTGTCCAGTTCCTCCTGGGGAATCTGTTTTCCGGTATTAAATACACTGGTTCGCACCAGATTGTCATGAAAACTGAAGGAAATCGTAATTTTGCGTTCTCCCTCCACATGATTCAGGGCATTGGTAAGATAATTGGTAACCACCTGCTCCACCTTAAATTCATCCCCCCATACATAGACAGGGCTGTTTTCTCCAAAGAAAATCTGCGCCTGTTTCTGCTGGATCATAATCTGTGAGGAAGCAATCACGCCTGTGATCAGCTCTGTGAGATTAAAACGGGTCATCTCTACGGTATCGTTTCCAAATTCCAGTTGGTTTAGAGCCAGAAGCTGTTTTACCATATGATTCATTTTCTCCGTCTCATCCATGATGACATCACAGTAAAACTCCCGGCTCTCGGGATCATCGTTGATACACTCCGAAAGCCCCTCCGCATACCCCTGGATCAAAGCCAGTGGCGTCTTTAGTTCATGGGATACATTGGAAAGGAACTCCTTTCGCATCTCATCGATCTGCTCCTTTTTCTCAATGTCCCGGGTCAGACTGACGTTGGCGGTTTTCAGTTCCGATATGGTTTTCTCCAGAATCTCGGAAAGTTCATTCATGGACTGTCCTAACTCATCAATCTCTCTGGTTCCGTGGGTTGTCTGCACAAATTTTGCATCAAAGTCCAGTGTGGACATCCTCTTGGACAGATCCGATAACGCCTGAATCGGACGAGAAATACTACGGGAAAAAATAACAATCAGAAGTGCGCTGATCATTATCATTGCCCCGCTGACTGACACAAAGAAACGGTTGGTTATGGCGGCGCTTTCACGGATACTTTCTACCGCTGCCCGCACATATACCATCCCGCCATCATTTAATTTTCCCAGCAGTACCAGATATTCCGACTGCAGCCGCTCATCGATCTGCCGTACCAGCGTATAATCCCTGCCGGAATACAGCACTAAAATCTTGCTGCGGTCCGAACCATAGATCCAGTCGTCCATCTGCATCTGAAAGCGCTGGGTGTTGCTGTAGGAGGTCCAGACCACCATCTTATCTGCATTGATAATCAGCATATTGATGTTATTGTCGGAGCAGATCCGCTCAAAGGCAACATCATACTGATCTGCGGTATAATCCGTTTTCTCGCAGATTTGAACCACATTGCGGTAACAGTTCCGAAGAGCCTGTTCCTTGTGGTAAATATAAAATTTTTCCAGAAAGGTATTATTGAAGAGACAGCACAAAAGGAAAGTCCCCGCAACAATACCCACCATGGTAAAAATCAGACGCCAGGTCAGCGTCATTTTATTCTTTTTCATTTTATCACCCTGAAAATATTTTTTCCGGAAATTCAGCACTCAAATTTGTATCCCAGGCCCCACACCGTTTTGATGTAATCACCGCATGCCCCCAGTTTACTGCGGAGCTTTTTGACATGGGTATCAATGGTTCTTGCGTCTCCGAAATAATCATAATTCCAGACGCTGTTTAAGATGCGCTCTCTGGAAAGAGCGATTCCCTGATTATCCAGAAAATAATCCAGAAGTTCAAATTCCTTAAAGCTAAGCTCCACCGTTTTCCCATCGATGGTCACCTCGTGGGCTGTCTTGTCCAGAACCAGTTTGCCTGCCTGTTTGATTTCAGAAGCTTCTCCTGCCTTACCTGCTCTGCGAAGAATTGCTCCCACCCGGGCCACAAGGATTTTCGGGGAAAAGGGCTTGGATATATACTCATCCACCCCCAGATCAAAGCCCATCAGCTCGTCGGACTCCTCTCCCTTCGCCGTCAGCATGATAATAGGCACCTTGGAGCTTTGGCGGATCTCCCTGCAGACCTCCCAGCCATCCATTTTCGGCATCATGACATCCAGGATCAACAGGGCAATATCCTTCGTCTGATAGAAAATATCTAATGCCGCTTCCCCATCTCCTGCTTCCAGCACCTCATAGCCGCTGCGCACAAGAAAATCCCGTACAAGCTTTCGCATCCTGCTCTCATCATCTACCACCAGGATCTTTAATTTTTCCTCCATTACCAGTCCTCCCCCTCTGTATCATCGATTGAACGCTCACGCTGCTGTAAAGCAGCCTCCCGCTGGCTCAGTTCTTCTTCCCGCTGGTCCAGCAGCTGCTCCCATTTCTCATATTTATCAATTACCGCATTCTCATAATTGATGATATTGACATTATCCGCGCTAAGCCAGGTAATCAGAAACATGCCAATGATCCCCAGAGCAAACACAACGGCAAAAAACGTACTGATATGAAAGAGTCTGCGGTAGTTCCGTTCCTGTCTATGAATCTCACTGGTCTTCTGATCCGAAACGGTAATCGGCAGAACATCCTCCCTCTTAATATAGGGAATGGAATACAGATATTCCTGGAGGGATCTCAAAAAATTTCTGCCAATGGGTGTGACAAATTCTTCCCTTAGAACCAGCTTATTATAAAGTTTCAAAACCACATCGGGATCCCGCATGTCAGTTTTACTTTTCAAATAACGGATTTTCTCTGCCTCCTCCGAAGCCAGGGCAGCCTGTTCTCTCGTCTCAAATTCGTAGCCTTGTACTTTATACATTCCTCATACTCCATCCATGGTTAAAGGCGGTCCTCATCTCTCTCAGCAAGCTCACCGGACTGGTAGGCCTGAATCAGTTCCTTCAGTTCCTCGATTCTTTCCTTCATGCGGTTTCCGTAATCGGTATCTCCCACAAGGATTCTCTTATCCCTGTATTCCACAGCCTCCTGATGGGAAACAATGTCCAGCTCGTCCCTGACCGTGCTGTCCGAAAAATCGAAAGGTTCATGGGCCGACAGGGTAAGACCATAAGAATTGTAAGTGAGGGTATAGCCTGCGATTCCTGTTTTCCGCCGGTATGTTTTTGAAAAACCACCATCAATAAGGATCAGTTTTCCATTGCACTTAACCGGTCTCTCACCGGCCATTCGATCCACAGGAACATGACCGTTGATAATGTGAACCCAGTCTCCCTCAAGACCAAACTCTTTTAAGATCTTGTCTGCGGTCTCCGGTTGGTTCAACAGATGATAATACGCATTTTTACTCTCATGATTCATCTTTTTATCTGACAGAAAATAGCGTTCAAAGGTTGCCACTTTGCTTCGTCCGTAAAGAGGAGAATTGGGTGCTGTCCAGATATACCAGATCATGTCCCTGCCCATCTCCCTCTCCTTCTTATCTCTTGAGAAAAAGGCCTTACGCACATAGGACTCCAGCACATCGTAGAGTGCCTTGCCGCTGTACTCCCTGCCATAAATATTCACCTTGGCAAAGGTACCATCCTCATTCATGGGAACACAGCCATGATATAGGAGATTCCCATTATAGATCCGGTACATGCTGCCCTTTTTCAGCATCAGCTTCACATGCCGCTGGAGTTTCTCGCAGTGGATAAAAGAAGCCCGAAGCCGCTCCATCACACTTGCCTCCTCTGCTGTCAGCTCATAGGGATTCTGGGGATCAATGGTTGGGAAATTCATATCCATCATGGGATAAATCCGACCATCAATCTCCACGGTTCCCTTCTCATAGTCAATGCGATGCAGCAGGCACCGGTTCTCCATGCCAAATTCCGGCCATTTCTGAATCAACTGCCCCTCCAGCTTAAAACGTATAATGGCGATGGCTTTGTGCATTTTTCTGGTAAGATCTGTTTCCTTCTTATTCCGCTCTTCCTCCGTGGAGTCCTTCAATATAAACCGCTCGCAGGGATCGTCCCGGTATGCATCCATAGCAAAGGTAGCAAGGGGAACCATATTAATTCCGTATCCTTCTTCAATCAAAGCCAGATTTCCATAGCGGATGCTGGTACGGATCACCGCCGCGATACAGGCCAGCTGGCCGGCAGCTGCTCCCATCCACACCATATCGTGATTTCCCCACTGGATGTCAAAGGAATGATACTTCTCCAGACGATCCATGATCAGATCCGGTGATGGTCCTCTGTCATAGATATCCCCAAGAATATGCAGATGGTCAATGACCAGCCGCTGAATCAGTTCCGCCAGGGCCACGATAAACTGATCTGTCTGCCCCAGCTCAACAATGGTGTTCACAATAGCCTCATAATAGGCCTCTTTGTTAAGGACCTCCTGTTTCTCCGTGATCAACTCTTCAATCACATATGCATAGTCCTCCGGCAGTGCCTTTCTCACCTTGGATCTGGTATACTTAGAGGAAACGGTCTTGCACACCTCAATCAACCGGTACAGCGTAATCTTATACCAATTCTCAATATCCGGCTCTTCCTGCTTTACCAGTTCAATTTTTTTCTGCGGATAATAAATCAAAGTCGCCAGTGACATCTTATCCGCAGTGCTTAACGTATGTCCAAATACGTCATCGATCTTCTTGCGCACTGCTCCCGAACCATTGCGAAGCACATGGGAAAAGGCCCGGAATTCTCCATGAATATCAGAAAGGAAATGCTCCGTTCCTTTGGGCAGATAAAGAATCGACTGAAGATTGATAATTTCCGTCGAAGCTCTTCCGATCGTCGGATACAGTTCTGAAAGTTGCTCAAGATAATGCAAACGCTCTTTTTCCACAAAAACACCTCGCTACTTTCCTAATGTTTTCCTGCCATAGTACCATTACAGGATTATGTTACCATCATATTATCATATCTTGCCTTATTTGTATAAGAAAATTTTGCGAACTGTAACTGAACAACAGCAATTGAAAAGGGGCGCCATCGAAACCATTTTTTCGATGACGCCCTAATCATGTGCTTCACACTCCATTGGACTGTACTCCTTTTCAAATTTTTTCCTATCATTCCGGGTTCTGACTCCGTATTATGAATATTCCCACCGAAGTTCTTCCCGTCCGCAGATTTTAGTTTTCTTTAAGCTTATGTACCCATTGGACTGTACCTCTTTACGGTTATTTCTTCTTCCATTCCTTCTCTGTGTGTCTTCCAAAGCGACCTCTTAAGCTTTCTCTTATCTAATAAAGCTTCTTCCTTATCTGTTTTTCTTCTGTCGCTGGTTACCCGATTCTGAATGAAAAATCCTTGGTTGCTCCTTGCCTTAACTTATGTTCCCTTTGGACCGTACCTCCTTCTTTTATTTTACCTTGAGACTTTCTCGTCATCTCTTGGTAAGTGGTGTTTTGTTTTTGTTGTACTTAATATATCATACAAGTTATCCTCTGTCAACATGTTTTTTGATATTTTTTAAATTTTATTTTCTCTTTCTATATATTGTTTATATTTCATATATTTTTCTGAATATTCAGTCATGTCTGTTACCTCGACTTTTTTTCAATGTACTGGACAAACATCTGGTGAAGCCCGGTACTTGCCAGACCACTGAACATACCGCTCAGAATAACCGAAGGCGTTACTGTCCAACTATTCAGCCAGATAGCAAGGGCTACTCCAAGAATCGCGCAGATCGTCGGAATATACTTATTATCTACATCCTTGATCCACTTTTTCACAACATAGCCCACGCAGAGGCAGATTCCAACGATAACAAGAACAAAATATTCTGAAAGAAATCCCAGATCCATACGTAATTTTTCCCTGCAAAATTTCAGTCTGTTAGTTTATTGTATGTACCAGTAAGGAGGATGTTCAGTAAGATATGGGATTTTGAAATCTTTTTGTATAAAATGATTACCTTTAATTCTGCATAATCAGTGGAGCAAACGCAAACGCCCATCCGAACCAGTTCGGATGGGCGTTTGCGTAGGCAATCCCTCCTTCGGAGGAATTACAGATAGTGGACTAGACGGGAGTCGAACCCGTGTCCAAAAACCAATCCCCTGTCCTTCTACGAGTGTAGGCTGTCATTTGACATTCCCTCTGCCGCCCGGGGACAGACACCCTGACGGTTTCAGTAGCTTCATGATACGCCCATTAGCGCAAAGCTTAGCTAATGTCGTTTCTCACATAGTCGAAGCCTGGGTCCTAAAGTGTGAGTGCTCTAGGTCAGACTGCTGCCATTAGGCAGCGTATGCTAAATTA
>ONEJ01000098.1 GCA_900316805.1 uncultured Lachnospiraceae bacterium | reverse complement strand
CTGGGACAGACACTCTCAGGATGCCTGCACCTAGTGCGAGTAAATGCCTCTATCCACAGAGCTTATTGGGCACGGGAAATACAAACGCGCTTCGCTTGAACGTGTATTTCCCGTGCCCGCTTTTGTGTATAGAGGCATTAACTCGCACACGGTTCGGCATAAATCGAGTGTCTGTCCCAGACGGACTCCAGACCGGAAGTGTCCAGCTGTCGAATGAACAGGAATCATCGAAAGAGCCGAAATCCGATACCAGACAAATCAGCAATTTGATGCGAGTTCCGCTATCCATCCCCGGAGGATTCAGGCGGCAGGCGGGGTCGCTGGAAAATCCATGGGGGAAGTTTTCGAATCTAAAAGAAGCGCCAGCGAAAAGTCCAAGAACTTTTCACTGGCGCTTTTACCGCAAAAGATTTATTTATCCAGCAGGTCGGTATAGAACTCTGCGTAATCGGTTCTCTCAGCCCTGGAGAAGTCGATGGCAGCAGATGGATGCTGGTTGAGACGTCCCGTCAGCAGGTATGGGATGTCATAGCCCCATACGGCTCCCTCTGCCTGAAGCGGAAGCATATGCTCCTGCAGAAATTTGAGAACCGGGAAGACGTTGTATTTCGGGTTCTTAAGGAAACTTAAGAGAAGCTCCATAGCACAGTTTCCTGCACCGCGGCCCATGGCCATCATGGTGGCGTCGAGGAAGCTTACGCCTCTTGCGGCAGCCTCGATGGTGTTGGCAAAGGCCAGCTGCTGGTTGTTGTGGGCGTGCATACCGATAAATTTGCCATATTTCTCAGCAACCTCCATGTACTTATCCGAGATGGCACGGATCTGCTCCGGATAGAGAGCACCGTAGCTGTCCACAATGTAAATGCCATCGGCGCTACTTTTGCCAACCATCTCCAGTGCCTGGTTGATATCGGATTCCTGGGCGTTGGACACTGCCATGATATTACAGGTAACCTCGTAGCCCTTCTCCTTGGCGTACTCGATCATCTCGATGGCTGCTGGCATCTGATGGACGTAAGTGGCAACTCTTATCATGTCGATGACGCTGTCTTTTTTATCGATGATGTCCTTTCTGAAATCGCAGCGTCCCACGTCTGCCATGATGGAAATCTTCATATCTGAGTTGTTCTCACCCACGATAGCGCGGATAGCCTCCTCATCACAGAATTTCCACTTGCCGAATTTACTGACATCAAACAGCTCCTTGGAGGCCTTGTAACCAAATTCCATATAGTCAACGCCTGCCTTTACATTAGCGCGGTACAGTGCATTGACAAATTCGTCTGTGAACATAAAGTTGTTCACCAGTCCTCCGTCACGAAGTGTAGCGTCCAATACGCGGATATCGGAACGTGCAGTCATTAAATCGCCTTTTTGAGCCATTTTATAGATCCTCCTTAGAACTTTGTAAAAATTTTCATCGCTTTAACGCCTTAACGCATGTGAGTATATAATACCACACTGTGGGAAAAATGCAAGTAAAACTTTACTTTTTTCCAAGGGGCTAATATAATAAAGTTGGACTAGCTCCGAAGGAGGATAAGACGGAAAATGATACACTTGATAGGAAATTTTGAAAATGCACTGATTGCCTTTATAGGCATTATTTTTGCTTTTGCAGGGACATGTATTACCATTGAGAAGCTGAATCGGTTTCTGCCGAAGGATCTGGGGCGCCAGTACGCTCATGACGGATCCCTTTCCGCGGGAAAACCGCGAGGTGCAGGCATTATCTTTGTGCTGGTGTTTGCCGCTGCGGCATTATTATTTGCAAATATCAATACGGAGATTGTGATCTATCTGATCCTGATTGTGCTGGAAATGCTTACCGGATTTTTTGATGATGCAGCAGAGAAGCCCTGGGGAGAGTATCTGAAGGGATTTCTGGATCTGGCAGTGGCAGTTGTGGTGGCGCTGGTATATCTGCATTTTAATTCCAGTGAGATCGTCTTTGCAATTTTTGGAAAGGCAGTGGCGGTTCCACCGGTTTTGTTTGGTATTCTTACGGTGATTTTGGTGTGGGCCTCCATTAACGTGACCAACTGCTCCGATGGCGTGGACGGTCTTTCCGGAACCCTGACCATGATCACCCTGATGACGGTTTTTGTGCTGGATAATCTGCTGGGGGTAGAGGACAACTTTAATTATTGTATTCTTTTGTTTGTGGTATGTCTGCTGGGATATCTGTGGTACAACGCGACACCAAGTAAGCTTCTGATGGGAGATGCGGGTTCCAGGGCTATGGGTATTTTTATCGCCATCGCCGTGCTGAAGCTTCATAGCCCGGTACTGTATCTTCTGGTGGCTGCAGTGCTGATTGTAGACGGCGGATTGGGACTCATCAAAGTCTCACTGCTTCGCTTCTTGAAGATACATATTTTGAAGAATGTGACAACACCGATCCATGACCATGTGCGAAAGAAACTGGGATGGTCCAATGCCCAGGTGGTTTTCCGTTTCGCCATTATTCAGATTGTTGTGTCACTGGCGGCTGTGTATCTTGTTATGATTTAGGAACTTGATTGGTACGTTTTGGGAAAAAATATGCGCTGCTTCTTATGGGTAGTTCCAATTTGAGCATTACCATTCATCCCTGCCGCAAAAACAAAAAAGCGTTATTATTCGGTGTACTAGAATCTTCGGCGCAGCAGCGCGTAGAATTTCTCGATATGGAAGGGTTTTCCCTGAGCCGCCTGTACTTTCAGGCGGTTTTCTTCGCTGAAGCCCACCAGGATATTATGGTTGGCCTCTGCCAGATAGTCCATAATACCATCGATATCAGACTTGGTGTTTTTCGGGCAGGTCACGTACACATGCTTGTTGGCGGTAATGTGCATGGTGTAGGAGATGCTGAAATGATACCAGAGGAACTTGTGGAGGGTGGAATGCTTGTAGATCCACAGGATCTCCTGAATCGGCAGGATCGCGTTGCCATAGGGGGAGGTCATGATAAAATAATGCTCCGTAATAAACATATCCTCCGTTGCCAGCTGTGGCAGTGTGGCCAGCTCTTCCTCGGCCTCAGCCAGCATCTTTGTGGGATGCCCGAAGACTACAAGATTCTGACATACCGGTGATAATACCGGAAAACGGATATAAACCATACACACAATCAGATATAAAACAGAGTAGGCCATGGTTCCGAAATAGATCACAAAGAGAATTCTTGTGGCCAAAGGATTGTAATCGGGCTCGCTGAAATAATAGGCAGGAAGCTGTCTGGCGATGCCGTCTTTGGTCCAGTCCAGATCCTTTGCCAGAGAAGATAAAAGTTCCTGGTAGGTTTCTTTGCCCTTGACGATTCTGCCTGTAACCTGCAGCTGGTCGATGGTGGGGAGTCCTTCTTCACAGGTTGAGGGGGACAGAAGGATGATGCTGCACTGATCGTCCCTCATGGTATAGTAGAAGTAGCCTCTGGTACTGCCGTGGGCTTCGCTGGTATACCCGGCAAATTTCAGATCCTGAAGGGTGGTGCGTACATAGCGTTCCCCTGCTTCATAAGCACCGCCAAAGGTGTCTCCGGCAGCCATGGTCATGGGATGCAGCATGCCGTCCAAAGGAAAAATGATCCACAGAGCTGCCAGCAGAAACAGATACAGGATGGGGGAAAACAATCTTCTTTTATAAAAAGCCTTGATATTTCTGGAAATAAAATGTTCGTAATTTTCTTTCATGAAACAAATCCTTCCCTATTGATAACACAAGTATAAAGGTTTATGGTGGAATAATCAACCTTGCTTTTCGGACAGATTATTGATAAAATTTTATGAGAAAATAAGCATCGCAGGGAGGAATCAGATGGATGCATATACTGCCTTTGCGCAGGTTTACGAACTGTTCATGGACAATGTGCCCTATGAACAGTGGTGCGCGTATATCACAGGTGTTTTGAGGGAACATGATATTACAGAGGGACCGGTTCTTGATCTGGGCTGTGGAACAGGAGAACTGACGAGGCTTCTTGCAGGGGAAGGTTACGATCTGACCGGTGTGGACAACTCACCGGAGATGCTGGCGGAGGCACTGGCCAGACAGGAGGATGCCCGGATTCTGTACTTGTTGCAGCCCATGCAGGAACTGGAACTGGACGGCTGTGTCCGCGCTGTGTACAGTGCCTGTGACTGTGTCAATTATATTTTGGAGGAAGGGGAGCTTCTGGAGACATTCCGGAGAGTGGCAGACTGTCTGGAGGAGGGAGGAATCTTTCTCTTTGATGTTAATACGGATTATAAGTATCGGCAGCTTCTGGGGGACAATACCTTCGCGGAGAGCAGGGAGGAAGGGGCGTTTATCTGGGAAAACTATTACGATGAAGATGAAGAGGTCAATGAGTACGATCTTACCCTTTTTATCCCGGAGGGGGAGGAAATATTCCGCCGATTTACGGAGACCCATCTGCAGCGGAATTATCCCCTGTCGCTTTTGGAGGAGATTTTGAGAGAAGCCGGCTTTACGAAGGTGGAGTTTTATGATGATTACACAAGAAAACCGGTGCGGCAGGACAGCGAACGGGTCACATTGATCGCACAGAAAGGATGAGAGGAGTATGACAGATTATATTGTACGTGCAACGGCAGCGGATGCGGCGATCCGTGCCTTTGCCATTACTTCAAGAGAAATGGTGGAGACAGCAAGAGAAGACCACAATACTTCCCCAATCATGACGGCTGCTTTGGGGCGTCTGCTTTCCGGCGGAGCCATGATGGGAACCATGCTTAAGGGGGAGAAGGATCTTCTGACCCTGCAGATTCAGTGCAGCGGCCCAGCCAAGGGGCTTACGGTAACCGCTGATTCCAAAGGGAATGTCAAAGGCTTTGCCTTAAATCCTGTGGTGGAGCTTCCGCCTAACCAACAGGGGCACCTGAATGTAGGAGGGGCACTGGATCTGGGAATTTTAAGCGTCATCAAAGATATGGGAATGAAGGAGCCTTACGTGGGCCAGTGCCAGCTTCAGACAGGAGAAATCGCGGAGGATCTCACCTACTATTTTGCCACTTCAGAGCAGATTCCCTCGGCTGTGGGGCTTGGGGTTCTTATGAATCCTGACAATACGGTAAAGCAGGCGGGGGGCTTCATCATCCAGCTGATGCCTTTTACCAGCGATGAAGTTATTGACAAGCTGGAAAAGAAAATCCAGGAAATCGATTCCGTCACCATGATGCTGGAGCGGGGGCTTTCACCGGAGGGGATTCTGGATGAAATCTTAGGGGAATTTGGCGTTGAAATCGTGGATAAGATCCCTACGGCCTTTGTCTGTGACTGTTCCAAGGAAAAGGTATCCCGCGCCCTTGCCACCATCAGCAAAAAGGATATGGATTCTATTATCAATGATGGGGAGGGCATAGAGGTAAAGTGCCAGTTCTGTAACAAGGCATATCATTTTGATATTGATGAATTAAAGGAGCTTCGAAAGTGAGACAGGGATTTGTAAAAACAGCAGTGGCCACGCCGAAGATTCGCGTGGCAGATACCGAATATAACGGACAGCAGATCAGAAAACAGATGAAGGAAGCGGTGCAGCAGGGGGCAAAAATCGTGGTATTTCCAGAACTTTGCATTACGGGCTATACCTGTCAGGATCTGTTTTTCCAGGAAACCCTTCTTCGGGGAGCAGCTTTGGAGCTGATGAGAATTGCCAAGGAGAGCAGCAGTCTGGATGCCATCTTTTTTGTGGGACTTCCCTATGAAATAGGGGGAAAGCTCTACAACGTGGCGGCTGTTATTTCCCGGGGACAGGTGCTTGGTATGGTGCCCAAGAGCTATATCCCTAATTACAATGAGTTTTATGAGGAAAGACATTTTGCCTCCGGGGCAGAGCTGTGCACCTCGGCATACCTTGCAGATGGCAGCAGTGTTCCTGTGGACAGGAATCTGATTTTTACCTGTAGGCAGCTGCCAAAGCTTCGGATCGCAGTGGAAATCTGTGAGGATCTGTGGGTTCCTAACCCGCCCAGCATAAGCCATGCGCTGGCAGGAGCGGATGTGATCGTCAATCTTTCCGCTTCCAATGAGATTACAGGCAAGGAGGAATACCGCAGACAGCTGGTAGCCGGGCAGTCCGCCCGCCTGATCTGTGCTTACCTCTACGCTTCTGCAGGAGATGGGGAATCTACCCAGGATCTGGTGTTCTCCGGGCACAATCTGATTGCAGAGAATGGACGGGTTCTGGCCCAGTCGAAGCGTTTTACCTGTGGAATTACCTGCTCTGAGATTGATGTGGAGAGACTTACCGAAGAAAGAAGAAGAATGACCACGTTTGTGGGAGATGATACCCATGATAACATAGAATTTGATCTGGAAGTGGAGGAAACAGAACTTACCCGTTATATCAATCCGGCACCTTTCGTTCCGGGAATCAAGGAGGAAAGGGACAAGCGTTGTGATGAGATTCTGGTGATTCAGGCAAAGGGCCTTGCAAAGCGTCTGGAGCATACCGGCGCCAACGCTGTAGTGGGGATTTCCGGAGGCCTGGACTCTACCCTGGCCATTCTTGTCACTGCAAGAGCCTTTGATCTGCTGGAACGTGACCATAAGGGAATCATTGCCGTCACCATGCCGGGCTTCGGAACGACAGACCGCACCTATGACAATGCGGTGAACCTGATCCGGTGTCTTGGGGCAGAGTTCGTGGAAGTGGATATCAAAAATGCAGTGAATGTGCATTTCACAGATATTGGACAGGATTCATCGGTGCATGATGTGACCTATGAAAATTCCCAGGCAAGAGAGCGAACCCAGATCCTCATGGATATTGCCAACAAGAACAATGCTCTGGTAATCGGAACCGGTGATCTGTCGGAGCTGGCGCTGGGCTGGGCCACCTACAACGGAGATCACATGTCTATGTATGCCGTGAACGCCTCCGTGCCGAAGACGCTGGTGCGTCATTTGGTGCAGTATTATGCGGATACCTGTGGGGATGAGTTACTGGGAAAGACACTTCTGGATGTGCTGGATACTCCGGTATCGCCGGAGCTTCTGCCACCGGAAAACGGGCAAATATCCCAGAAGACCGAGGATCTGGTGGGACCTTACGAGCTCCATGACTTTTTCCTGTATCATATGCTCCGTCTGGGATTTTCACCGGCTAAGATCTACCGGCTTGCAAGAATCGCCTTTGCAGGCGTGTATGAAGATGCGTTTATCTTAAAATGGCTGAAAACCTTCTGCCGGCGCTATTTCGCCCAGCAGTTCAAGCGGTCCTGTCTGCCGGATGGCCCGAAGGTGGGATCGGCTGCCGTGTCCCCCCGGGGGGATCTGCGGATGCCAAGCGATGCCTCATCTGCTCTCTGGATGAAGGAGTTAGAGCAGCTTCATCCAGAGAGAAGCTAAAGATCATGCGCGGCGCAGGGAAGCATTCTTAAGCTCCTTGTGCCGGGTTCCCAGATAAAACAGGGGAAATCCTAAGCCCAGTGACAGGAGGATGACACCCAGTGTGATGATGGTGGTCAGAAGGGAGTCCTTTACATTATCAAGCAGAGGCGCGATGACGGTGCCCCAGAGATTAAACAGCATGTGCAGCAGGATGGAATCGTAGATGTTTCCGCCCTTCTCACAGACGTATCCCAGAAGAATTCCAAAGGCAAAAGCGTAAATTCCCTGAATCCAGTTCATATGGTAGAGGCCAAAGAGCACTGCCTGAAACAGGTTTGCAAACCAGAAGGGAAGAGCCTTTCTGGCAAGCCGAAGGGTTACACCGCGGAAAATCAGTTCTTCGCAGATGGGACCAAGGATCACACTGTACAAAAACAACAGGAGTCCCACTTCATCATTCAGGCCGGACTGGTCCAAAAGATTTTCGTACTGCTCCAGCCAGCTGGGAACAATGGCAGAGACCACGGTTGTTAGGAGACCGCAGACAAACTGGGCACCCGGAACCAGCAGCACAATTCCAAGAATCTGAAGCGGGTGGAAGGTGCGTGATGGTTTCGGCAGATAGCAGCCATCCAGATTACTGTAGTAAAAGGTGCCAAAAAGCAGAATGCAGATGATGGTGTAAATGATCATCAGGCATGCATTGAACTGGGTATTGGAAAGCAGAGTATTAAACTCTGCCAGTAGCCCATGGCTTTTCCCGGAAAAAAGGAAAAAGAAAGTGGCAACTCCCATCATGAAAAAGGATGCGATAAATTGAATGGCCACTGCCGTGAGAATTGGCAGAAAGCCGGAAAAAAAGTAAGCTGTTTTTTTCATAAAATCCCCTTATCATTGTGTTTGATTTCTAAATGAATAGTAACCACATTATAGCATAACGGAAGATTATTGCAAGAAATCTGTTTACTCTGTAACTTTAATATGTTAAAATAATAAAAAATAAGCAAAGAGAAACGAAAAGAGGGATTACATGAGTAAAAAGCTTAGATCACAGGCTGTTGACAGATTATTTGACGCGATCTTGTGTCTGGAGAATCGAGAGGAGTGCTACACCTTTTTTGAAGATGTCTGCACGGTAAACGAACTGCTTTCCCTGTCCCAGCGGTTTGAGGTGGCGGGAATGCTTCGGGATCAGAACACGTATCTGGAAATTGCAGAGAAAACCGGTGCCTCCACGGCAACCATCAGCCGTGTGAACCGTTCGCTTAATTATGGCAACGATGGTTATGAACTGGTCTACTCCCGTATGGAAGAGAATAGCAAAGAGCGGGATTAGACGAAAAAAGGATTTCCGATTGGAAATCCTTTTTGACGCCGTAACAGATTGTTATTTGGAGGAATCCTTCTTTTCGGAAGCTTCCTTCAAGTCATCAATGGCGCTTTCAATGATCATTTTCTTAAGGTAGACATCAAAGCTCAGCATACAGATGAAGCTGAAATTCTGCAGAAAGGCCTGATCCTCCTCCGGAAAATCCCGAAAGGTCTCTTTGGCAATGTTGTATTTTTTGCCGATATCCTTGAGAAGCTTGTTGGACTCCTCTTTTTCCAGATGAAAGACCTCGTTGTAGACATCCTCCATATTGTGACCGGTTTTGCTGCCGAAATAGTGGTCGGTCAGCGGCCCTAAGATGGACTGGATATCGCTGATGCTTAGCAGATTCTTAAAATAATAGATAAACAGCAATGTAACCACATGCTCCTTGGAGTATTTCTTCTTTTCCGGTGCAGGAAGCAGGTTGTTCTTCGCGTAATTATTGATCATGGTCTTGGTCAGGATCTTATCGCTGTCATAACGCTTGCAGGCCTCCAGCTGTTCGTCCATGAAGGTGGTTACCTGATCCATGTATAATCCAATGTTCGGGATATCTTCCGTTTTCACATAATCAATTGATTTTAACTTTTTTTGTAAATCGGCAAGGAATGCCTTCATATCGTTTTCCATATTATCACCCCAGATATTGCTATTATATAGTAATGAATACTAGATGACAAGGTTTTTCTTTATTTTTTAAAAAATGAAAAGAATATATGTTCTATTTTGCGCTGTTGTGATATAATCTGACAAAAGGACTGACACAAGGAGGGATCCGCACGGAGTGCGGGAGGATTCCTTATGTCCAAGACTGAGATATTACAATTTATAGAAGAAACGGAGCACAACATGAATTTGACAGACTCATTGAATACACAGCAGAGAGAGGCAGTTCTTGCCACGGAAGGCCCTCTTCTGATCCTGGCGGGTGCCGGATCAGGAAAGACGAGAGTGCTGACCCAGCGGACGGCCTATCTGATCGAGGAGAAGGGAATCAATCCCTATCATATTATGGCAATTACCTTTACCAATAAGGCTGCGGGAGAGATGCGGGATCGAATTGACCGTTTGGTGGGCTATGGCTCGGAAAGTATCTGGGTGTCTACCTTTCACTCTACCTGTGTGCGTATTTTGAGGCGATACATCGACCGGCTGGGCTATGACAATAATTTTACGATCTATGATGCCGACGATCAGAAGACCATAATGAAGGATATCTGCAAACGGCTGGAGATTGACACTAAGCTTACGAAGGAGAAATCTTTTCTGGCGGCCATCTCCTCTGCGAAGGATGAACTCATTGATCCGGTGGAGTTCGAGACCATAGCAGCAGGAGATTACAGCAAAAGGCGGCAGGCCCAGGTGTATCGGGAGTATCAGAAGGTGCTTCGGATGAACAATGCCCTGGATTTTGATGATCTGATTATGAAGACGGTGGAGCTCTTCCGCTTGGATAAGGAGGTGCTGGAGGCCTACCAGGAGCGGTTCCGCTATATTATGGTGGACGAGTATCAGGATACCAATACAGCCCAGTTTGAACTGATCCGTCTGCTGGCCTCCAAGTATAAGAATCTGTGTGTGGTGGGAGACGATGACCAGTCCATCTACAAATTCCGCGGAGCCAATATCCATAATATTTTAAACTTTGAGAACCATTTTCCGGAGGCGAAGGTCATTAAGCTGGAGCAGAATTACCGTAGTACTCAGAACATTCTGGATGCTGCCAACAGCGTGATTGCCAACAATGTGGAGCGAAAGGACAAACGGCTGTGGACGGATCAGGGACCCGGGGACAAGATTACCTTTGAACAGCTGGACACGGCTTCGGAGGAAGCAGATTATGTGGCCCGGGATATCGCAAGGCGGGTAAGGAAGGGCGAGTATACCTATAAGGACTGCGCAGTCCTTTACCGGACCAATGCCCAGTCCCGACTTTTCGAAGAACGTTTTATCACCGGCAATATTCCCTACAAGATTGTGGGCGGCGTCAATTTCTATTCCCGCAAGGAGGTTAAGGATCTGCTCAGTTATCTGAAAACCATTGATAACGGAAAGGATGATCTGGCGGTGAAGAGGATTATCAATGTGCCGAAGCGGGGCATTGGAGCATCTACCATCAATAAAGTGTCTGTCTACGCAGCAGAACAGGAGATGGACTTCTACTCGGCACTCTGTCAGGCAGAGCAGATTCCGGGACTTGGAAGGGCCGCGGCGAAAATCAAGCCCTTTGTGATCTTTGTCCGGGCCATGAAAGCCAAGTCGAAGCTGCGTTCGGTATCGGAGCTTTTGCAGGAAATCATTGATACCACCGGCTATGTGCGGGAACTAGAGGCTGAGGGCACGGATGAGGCCAAGGCCAGAATTGAGAATATCGATGAATTGATCACCAAGGCGGTGGACTACGAACAGGGGGCAGAGAATCCCACGCTGGGCGGCTTTCTGGAAGAGGTGGCCCTGGTGGCAGATATCGACAGTCTGGATGAGAACAGTGACTATGTGGTTTTGATGACGCTTCACAGTGCCAAGGGACTGGAATTTCCCAATGTCTATCTGGCGGGGATGGAGGATGGGCTTTTCCCCAGCTATATGTCCATCACCAGTGACCATGCCACCCAGGAAATCGAGGAGGAGAGGAGACTTGCCTACGTGGGAATGACCCGCGCCATGAAGAATCTGACCATCACTTCCGCGAAGGTACGTATGGTTCGGGGGCAGACCCAGTACGGGAAGATATCCCGGTTCGTGAAGGAAATTCCACTGGAGCTTCTGGCGGGGCAGATTTATGAGGAGCCTTCCTACGAAGAGCCCATGGAGCAGAGTACTTATAAGAAGGCTTTGGGAGCTTTTCGCCGGGTGCCGGACTACGGAAGCTCACAGACATCGGGAATCCAACATGCAGACAGCTATGGGGACGTCTCCCGGGATACACCGGGAGTGCGAAGCACATCCTCCTTCGGGGAGAGAAAAAGCGCTGCGCCTGTCTACACCCAGGTGAGAAACCAGCGGCAGTTTGGTCAGGCTCAGGAGAGCTCCGGTGGGCTGGCTTACCAGGAAGGTGACAGGGTTCGTCATTTTAAGTTTGGTGACGGGATAGTGACATCCATCGTTTCCGGAGGCAGAGATTATGAGGTAACCGTGGACTTTGACAAAGCCGGTACCAAGAAAATGTTTGCCGCCTTTGCTAAATTAAAAAAATTGTGAAAAATATAATTTTTCATAGGAAAATGGGAAAACATATGGTATAATATATCTAAATTCAACACAGGAAGGAGAGGTATGCACCATGAATAAGGTAGAGGATTTACTTTCATCCGCAAAGGTGAATGATGTATTGAATGCTGCAAAGTTAAATAAGCTTCTGAAGAAGGAAGAGGAAGAGAAGAAGCCTTCCAAGTTTTTGATTGCGTTTGCAATTATCGGTATTATTGTTGCGGTTGCAGCTGCTGTTTACGGAATTTACCGTTTCTTCACTCCGGATTATCTGGACGATTTCGAGGATGATTTCGAAGATGAATTTGACAATGATTTCTTCGAGGATGAGGATGATGATCCAAAGCCGACAGGGGAGACTGCTGCAAAGGCACCGGCAGAGGAAGTGAAAGCTGATGCAGTAAAAGCTGAGGCAGAGGCTGACGAGGATTAATTTCCTTCTGTCAGAAATTGAGATTGGAAGTATAAGGGACTGCAGTATGTAGTCCCTTTTTTCCGCCATAAAACCGGTGGCGGGTGGACATAAATCTGAGAAAATAAAAAGGAGCAAGCATAGCAATGAAAAAGGGTCAGATCGCAGAAGGCATTGTAGAAAAAGTGGAATTTCCCAATAAGGGAGTGGTTGTGACAGAGGAGGGGGACCGCGTCATCGTGAAAAACACGATTCCGGGGCAGAAGGTGTCCTTTGCTGTGAATAAGGCCAGAAGGAGCAAGGTGGAAGGCCGCCTTTTGGAGACACTATGCCCTTCCCCGTTGGAAATGGAAAGTCCCTGCCCGCATTTTGGAGATTGCGGGGGCTGTGTATACCAGAGCCTTCCCTATGAGGAGCAGATGAAACTGAAGGAAAATCAGGTGCGGGGGCTGATGGAGGATGCCATTGACGGAGCCTGCGACTATGAATTCCTGGGAATCCTGCCAAGTCCCCGCCAGCATGCCTACCGCAACAAGATGGAATTTTCCTTTGGAGATGAATATAAGGATGGCCCGTTGGCTCTTGGCATGCATAAGAGAGGAAGCTTTTACGATATCGTGACAGTGAAGGACTGCCAGATCGTGGATGGGGATTTCCGGGCAATCCTTTCAGCAACCCTGTCCTATTTTTCGGATCAGAATATCAGCTATTACCACAGGCTGCAACACACCGGCTATCTGCGGCATCTTCTGGTGCGGAAGGCTGTCCGCACCGGGGAGATTCTGGTGGATCTGGTTACCACCACACAGAACTGGAATGAAGAAGCAAATATACAAGAGGAAAGAAAACTGCTGGAGAGATGGATGAAGATTCTCTGCTCCCTGAAGTTGGAAGGGAAGATCTGCGGGATTCTGCATACGAAGAATGATCGTGTGGCAGATGTGGTCTGCGATGAGGGGACGGATACCCTGTATGGCACGGACTGCTTTTACGAGGAGCTTCTGGGACTTCGTTTCCAGATCTCGCCCTTTTCCTTTTTCCAGACCAATTCTCTGGGGGCGGAGGTTCTTTACGAGACAGCCCGCTCTTTCATTCTGGGAGACGATGAAAAATGCCTGTCAGATCAGACGGTCTACGACCTGTACACCGGCACCGGCACCATCGCCCAGATGCTGGCTCCGGTGTGCCGGAAGGTGGTAGGTGTGGAGATCGTGGAGGAGGCCGTTGCCGCTGCGAAGGAAAATGCGAAGCGAAACGGGCTTTCCAACTGCGAATTTCTGGCGGGAGATGTACTTAAGGTGCTGGACACCATCGAGGAGCGGCCGGACATGATCGTCCTGGATCCGCCACGGGATGGGATTCACCCCAAGGCGCTGGAGAAGATTCTGGCTTATGGGGTGGAGCGAATGCTGTATATTTCCTGTAAGCCCACCAGTCTTGCCAGGGACCTTAAGATATTTCTGGCGAGAGGGTATCGTGTGGAGAAGATTTGCTGCGTGGATTTATTTCCGGGGACGGTGCATGTGGAGACGGT
>ONEJ01000076.1 GCA_900316805.1 uncultured Lachnospiraceae bacterium | reverse complement strand
TTCAAGCGAAGCGCGTTTGTATTTCCCGTGCCCAATAGGCTCTGTGGATAGAGGCATTTACTCGCACTAGGTGCAGGCATCCTGAGAATGTCTGTCCCGGGCGGACTCAAGACCGGAAGTGTTCAGCTGGCGAATGTACACGAACTTAGAGCCGAAATCCGATACCTGACAAATCTATGCAATTTGTGCGAAATGTTCCGCCAACCACCCCTGGAGAATCCAGGCGGCAGGCGGAGCCGTGGGAGAATCCGTGTGGGAAGTTTTTATTCAGCCTTATTTTGTCTCCCCGGCAGCGGCGAGGCGGTTGCGGATGTTCTGCATACGGTTGTCCAGCTGGGCACTGATCTTCGCACACTCCGTCAGTTCCTCTGCCAGCTGTTCTGCCTCGTTCTCTGGAATATTTTTCTTATAGCGCACCTTGTGCTCTAAGCTTGCCCAGAAATCCATGGCGATGGTGCGCAGCTGCACCTCCACCTTCATTTCCCGCTTCTCATCCTGCAGGAAAATCGGCACAGCCACGATCAGATGCAGGCTCCGGTATCCACTGGGCTTTGGCTTCTTAATATAATCCTTTTTCCCGATCAGGCGGACATCATCCTGCCGCAGCAGACAGTCCGCCAGCAGGTAAATATCCTCCGGGAAGGAACATACTACACGGACGCCCGCGATATCGTTGATATTCTGCTCAATGGAATGGATGGTCAGAGGAATCTCCTTCTTTCGCACCTTCCGCACGATTCCTTCAATGGACTTTACCCTGGTCTTGATGGATTCAATGGGATTCCTGTCATACTCCAGGGAAAACTGTTCGTTCAGCACCTTAAATTTAGTTTCTACCTCCATGATGGCGCAGCGGTAATAGGCCATCAGGGTATCCAGCGGTAACGTATTTTTCTGCACAAACTTCAGAAAATCATCCGACATCAAACTGCTTTGCAGCAGATTTCCCAGTGTTTCACCGATGCTGCCGGTTACAATTGCCTCGGAATCGTTCATGGTACTCTTCTCCTTTTACTTTCAAAATCCTTTTCGTTAGTATAATACCATTTCAATGTATATGCAATAATAACATAACATGCAAAAAGCAGCTATCCTCCGGGGAATTCCGCAGTTTCCCCAAAGCCATAGTTGCTTTTATTGTCACAGATGCCTGCCCGGCCAGTCTGCAATGATTAATCTTTGAAAAGATCTGTGGAGTAGTAACGGTCTCCGCTGTCCGGAAGCAGTGCTACCACTGTCTTACCCTTGAACTCCGGCTTCTTTGCCTGCTGGATTGCTGCATAGAGTGCTGCACCGGAGGAGATACCTACAAGGATTCCCTCTTCCTTGGCAATCAGCTTGCTGTACTCGAAGGAATCTTCATTGCTGACGGTTGTAATCTCATCGTAAATCTCTGTATTCAGTGTCTTCGGAACGAATCCGGCGCCGATTCCCTGAATCTTGTGAGCGCCTGCCTGACCGGTGGAAAGCACCGCAGAAGATGCAGGCTCAACAGCCACGATCTTGACATCCGGCTTCTTACTCTTTAAGTATTCACCGACTCCGGAAATAGTTCCGCCGGTACCAACGCCTGCTACGAAGGCATCCACCTGTCCGTCCGTATCCTCCCAGATCTCCGGTCCCGTGGTCTTTTTGTGGGCTGCCGGGTTCGCCGGATTGTCAAACTGTGCTGGAATGAAGCTGTCCGGGATCTCTTCATGAAGTTCATTTGCCTTCGCAATGGCTCCCTTCATTCCCTTGCTGCCATCGGAAAGTACCAGCTCTGCACCGTAAGCCTTGATAATGTTACGGCGCTCCACACTCATGGTCTCCGGCAGAACAATGATCAGGCGGTAACCCTTGGCTGCTGCAATTGCCGCAAGTCCAATTCCGGTATTTCCTGATGTAGGCTCGATGATGGTGGAGCCCGGCTTTAACTTGCCCTCTGCCTCTGCCTGCTCAATCATTTCTTTCGCAATACGGTCCTTCACAGAACCTGCCGGATTGAAATACTCCAGCTTTGCAAGAAGTCTTGCCTCAAGACCAAGCCTCTCCTCGATGTGCTTAAACTCTACCAATGGGGTGTGTCCAATCAATCCCAGTGTTCCCTCATAAATGTTTGACATAATATTTTCCTTCCTTTCTGTCTTTTTATTTTTAATTCCATGTTTTCATACTTTATTAGTAGGAAATATCTTGTTGTATTGAATATACACCTAAACATTTATGATGTCAACACATTTTTTATGAAAAAATCCCCACACGGATTTGCGTATGGGAATTCTTTCTATTATATTTCGATGGTTCCTCCGCAGAGTACATAGTCATCCCGGTAGAACACGGCCGCCTGCCCGGGGGTCATGGCCCGCTGGGGCTCGTCAAATACGGCCAGCAGACTTCCATCGGGCTGGGGGCGAAGCTCGCAGGGGGCTCCCTTGTGGGAATAGCGGATCTTTCCGATAGCCCGGACCGGCTCTGTCAGGAAAGCCTCCGCCATATAATTCACGTTGGCTACGTGACAGTCCCTGGAAAACAGACTCTCGGACTTACAAAGCACCACTTCATTGGTCTTAGGCCGCAGCTCCTTCACGAAAATAGGGGTCTCCGCAGAAATGCCAAGACCCTTCCGCTGCCCGATAGTATAGTGGATCAGGCCTCTGTGCTGCCCTAAAACGTTTCCTTCCTCGTCCACGAAATTCCCCGGCAGACTCTTTTTCCCGGTCTCCTGCTGGATAAAGGCAGCATAATCATGATCCGGTACAAAGCAGATATCCTGACTGTCCCGCTTCGCTGCCACAGGAAGCCCGATTTCTTCAGCAATTTCCCGGATCCTTGGCTTCTCATAATCCCCCACCGGCATCAGGGTGCGGGCCAGCTGCTCCTGGGTCAGATTGTAAAGGGCGTATGTCTGATCCTTCGCCGCTGTGACAGAGTTGCGGATGGAAAGCCGTCCATTGGGAAGCCGAAGGATGCGGGCATAATGGCCGGTTGCAATGTAGTCCGCTCCGATTTCCAGGGCGCGGGTCAAAAGAGACTCCCACTTCACATAACGGTTGCAGGCAATACAGGGATTCGGCGTCCTTGCCTTTTCGTACTCCGATACAAAATAATCAATGACTGACTTCTGAAAATCCGCCTTAAAATTCATCACATAGTAGGGGATTTCCAGCCGTTCTGCCACCCGGCGGGCATCATCCACCGCAGAAAGACCGCAGCAGCCCCCCTCCCTGGCCTGAGTGAACACATCCTGATCCTGCCAGATCTGCATGGTTACCCCGATGACCTCATAGCCCTGTTCCTTTAAAAGATATGCAGCCACGGAGGAATCAACCCCTCCGGACATGCCAACGACAACTTTTTCTCTCATATATACACAAATACGCCAAAGAACGCATGCGCTCCCTGGCGTAATCCCTTTCTTGAAAATATGGCCGGAAGATTAGTACTCTTCCTCTTCTTCCTTCTCACTGATATCGTTGACCGGAGGCTCTAAGCCCTCAATCTTGATATTGTGCTTCTGGGCGTAATCCCACAGAGCCGCATGAATAGCTTCCTCTGCCAGAAGGGAGCAATGTACTTTTACCGGTGGAAGTCCGTCTAAGGCCTCCATAACCGCCTTATTGGTTACCTCCAGAGCTTCCTGAATGGTCTTTCCTTTTACCAGCTCTGTTGCCATGCTGCTGGTAGCCACTGCTGCACCGCAGCCGAAGGTCTTAAATTTTGCCTCCTGGATAACACCGTTGTCATCGATATCCAGATACATACGCATGATATCACCACACTTGGCATTTCCAACGGTACCAACACCGCTGGGGTTCTCAATTTCCCCCACGTTTCTCGGGTTGTTAAAATGATCCATTACCTTTTCGCTGTACATAAAATTTACCTCTACTTTCCGCCATTCTTCCGTACAAAATCCTCATAAAGCGGGGACATACTGCGCAGGCGCTCAATTATTTTCTTCAGTGTGTCAACTGTATAGTCAATATCCTCCATGGTTGTCTGGGCTGACAGGGTCAGGCGAAGGCTTCCATGGGCAATCTCATGGGGCAGTCCGATGGCCAGAAGTACGTGGGACGGATCCAGAGATCCGGAAGTACAAGCCGATCCGCTGCTTCCGCAGATCCCGGCCTGGTCCAGAAGGATCAGCATGGACTCTCCCTCAATGAACCGAAAGCAGAAATTCGCATTGTTCGGCAGCCGGTTGGTAGGATGACCGTTTAATCTTGTATATGGAATTTCCTCCAAAACACGCTGGATCAGATGGTCACGAAGCTTTGTCTCATAGGCGGTATCCTTGTCCATGTCACGAACCGCAATCTCCGTTGCCTTTCCGATACCGACGATACCCGGCACGTTGTGGGTTCCCGCACGGCGGCGGCGCTCCTGGGCTCCTCCGTGAATAAAAGAGAGGATCTTAACCCCTTTGCGGATATACATGACGCCGATGCCCTTCGGTCCGTTGATCTTGTGGCCGCTGGCACTTAACATGTCAATGTTCATCTCGTCTACGTTGATGGGTACGTGGGCAAAGGCCTGCACCGCATCTGTATGGAAAAGTACCCCGTGCTTCTTTGCAATGGCGCCGATCTCCTTCAGAGGCTGGATCGTACCAATCTCATTGTTGGCAGCCATCACGGAGATCAGGATGGTATCCGGCCTGATAGCAGCCTCCAGCTCGTCCAGCTTTACGGTACCATTCTCATCAACACCCACGTAGGTTACTTCAAATCCCTGCTTTTCCAGCCATGCCGCCGTATGCAGGATTGCATGGTGCTCGATGGCTGTTGTAATAATATGTTTTCCCTTGGGGGCATAGGCCTCTGCGGTTGCCTTCAAGGCCCAGTTATCCGACTCGCTTCCGCCGCCGGTAAAATAAATCTCCTCTGTCTTTGCCCCAATCGCGGAAGCAATGGTTTCTCTTGCCTTTGCTACGGCCTTCTCTGCCTCTCCAGCAAAGCTGTATACTGCAGAAGGATTGCCGTAATACTCTGTAAAATACGGAAGCATTGCATCCAGTACCTCCGGATATACCTGCGTAGTTGCCGCATTATCCAGATAAATTAACTTGTCACTCATGTCTGTCCTTCTTTCTACTATTTGTTATGGGATGACGATTTCGGAATCATCCCTTCGTATGCTAGATGACGTAGTCATCGGCTTTTTCCCGCTGCCAGTCCACCAGATCCTGCAGTGTGGTATTGTCAACCACATCGCTGATGGCATCATTGATCTTGCGCCAGAGGATGACGGTTACGCAGGAATCCTGCTTGTCACATTTGACCTCGTCCTCCTCATCAATGCACGAAACCGGAGCCAGCGAGCCCTCCGTCAGCCGCAGAATCATACCCATCGTATAATCCTCCGGTCTTTTGCGCAGATAATATCCCCCCTGGGCTCCACGCACACTCTTGACAAAGCCTGCACGGTTCAGCACAGAGATAATCTGCTCCAGATATTTATCGGAAATCCCCTGTCTCTTCGCCACATCCTTCAGGCTGATGGGTTCTCCGGTATTATTGAGTGCCAGATCCAGCATGAGCCGGACGGCGTAACGTCCCTTTGTTGATATCTTCATGTTCTCATCTCTTTTCTGAATATCAATCCTCAATTCCTACTAGCTTACTATATGTTCCTATTATGGTTTTGTCAATCCTATTTATACATATTTTATAGATGGATTCCTTTTATCTTCCGTTTCCCGAAAAAATATGGTAAAATACCCCTATCAAGATACGAATATAGAAAAGAGGATGTAACTATGGCAAGAGGAACTGCAGGAAAAAACAGCTGGGCCCTTCTTCTTATGATATTGGCCGGCGTGGTACTGGGAGGCTTTATCGGGCAACTGGCATCAAAGATATCCTTCCTGAGCTGGCTGAATTACGGTCAGACCTTCGGGCTGTCCCAGCCGCTGGTACTGGATCTGGGAATACTGGTGCTGACCTTCGCACTGACCATCAAGATCACGATTGCCGGAATTCTGGGCATCGTGCTGGCAATCATCATTTACCGTTTTCTGTAAAACCGATAGCTGTCAAAGGCTGTACAAGACCCCCGGTCTTCGTACAGCCTTTCGCTTTCCCTCTGAAAATCAATCTGTTACACCATACGGTGTCTTGCCTGCTTTTCCATCAGCGGATTCCAGATACTAACCGTATCAAAAAGACGGCCGATCACCGGATTATCCATATTTACGTTCCGATTCTCATTCTCTGTATTCTCTGTCGCAAACAGCATGAAATTCTTATTATTATTCAAAAGACAGTTCCGGCACACCAGCTGGTCATTCCCCTTCTTCTCCAGAAGATTGAGAAACACCTCAAGGCCGTGGAAAATATCCATGGTATCCACCTCATCCAGCACCAGAACCACTAAGGCATCCGGGTTCTCCTTTGCAAGGATTTCTCCCTCTGCGATATATCCCAGCTGGATACGATTGTCCGTATATCTTCTCCGTTCAAAACACAGCTCCATCTCCGAGGTTCTCTTACTGCACTTGCGAACCAGAAGGTACAGCTTGCTGTATTCCGGATGCGCCTGAAGGTATCGTTTGCAGGCGGCACGTATCGTGTCACACTTGCGGCCGTCCACGCCGCCCTTCACCAGAATATTGTGTCCGGACTCCCAGCTGGTGCGGATTTCCTCCCACAGATCATCCGAAAGCTCCCCATCCTGAAGTTCTTCTGCTACACGGTACACCCGGCGCAGAGGTCTGGAAATCACTTCCTCCTTCACCGGGGACGTAAACTCCTTCGTCAGCTCCCGGCATCCTTCTGCCCCGATTTCTTTTTCATTCTGATCTATAATATATTTCAGTCTCTCGATCTCATTCGAGATTCCCGACTCAATTCCCCCCGCACTGGCCGATAAACCGGAAAGCCGGAATCGTGTTAAGGTCTTTTTCAGCGTACTATACTCTGGACTTGCCATAGAAACCTCCTCCAAAAATATTCTCATAGAATATATTAGCGGAATTTGTTCCCTTTTTCAACAAAAAAATCTTTAGGGGATCTGCAAATAGTCCAAAAGTTTCTGCAGCTGTGCCTCCATGGTGTTTCTGCCCATCCGGTAGGCATTCAGAAGTCTGGTGCGGTTGTGTTCCACCGGATTTACCTCAATGGCCTTCGGCGGACGAATCACAAGCAGCTTTCCCGCCTCCTCCTGCCTGCGGATGTAATCAATATTCCGGTTGTACCCTTCGTGGCGGTGCTCCATGGCATCGATCATATTGGGATAATCCTTCAACACAATCCGCGCCAGCGGCATGGCAGGGTTATGGCGTTTCACATAATTTAAAGGCCGGGTGAGGATCACCACATTGCGGTCATAGCCCTGCTGCTCCAGGAATCGCACCGGCACCGAATCGGCAATTCCACCGTCCAGCAGCTCATATCCGTCCACGCAGACGATTTTAGCCACCAGCGGAAGGGAAGCCGACGCCTTCATCCATTTCATTCCCCTGTCGTCGCATACATCCACACGCTGGTACACCGGCTCACCGGTGTTGACATCCGTGGCTGTCACATAAAAGGCCATGGGATTTTTCCGGTAGGTCTCGTAGTCGAAGGGATCCAGCCGATCCGGAATGTCATGGTAACAGAACTGCTCCCCAAACAGATCCCCCGTTTTCAAAAGCATGTGAAAACCTGCATAATGGGGATTACTGCAGTAAGCAGCATTGTAGCGGATGACACGCCCCGGCTGTACGGACTTGAAATTACAGCCAAATACCGCGCCGGCGGAAACTCCCACCGCTCCATCAAAGGTGATCCCGTGTTCCATCATCACATCAGTTACTCCGGCGGTAAACATGCCCCGCATGGCACCGCCCTCCATAATCAGTCCTGTTTTCATACTGCCCCCTTTTTGATACATCTGTAGTATTTCATCATCAAAATACCGGATTTTAAACGAAAAACAGGCGAAGAGTCTTTCGTCCCCCCGCCTGTTCTCTGTTATGTTCCGCAAAGCGCAACCATAACCTTTAACGTAAGCCGTACCCTCCGGCCATCAATATCTGCCTGTAATAAAGCGCAGGAAGGATACCGGTTTGCGTCCACAGCTCTTTGTCCGCTTTACATAGTCCTTGTAAAACTGAACTACCTGAGCAAAGGACATACTCGGATCAATTGTGTGCATATCGATACACCTCCTTTTATGAATTGACACAACTTCATCTGTCAGGATATGTAAGATCCCGAAAAGTGTGCGAAACGATTTCTCATTTCCTGCACAGTATAGCACTTGTTATGGTCAAAATCAACAATAAAGATGTAAAGCTTTTGTGCATATTATATAATATTTTTGTAAATTATGGTAAATATTATTTTAACACACTACCACGTGAATGCGCAGAACAACCATTTTCTCCAAAGATTCGCCAAAAATGTTTATCTATTCCGACGGTTATCTTTCCCCAAAATTCCGGTGTTCATTCATCAGCTCCAAAAAAAGCTGCTGTACATTCCAGCATATATTGCTGGGGGTAAGAACAGCCTTCAGGTTGACCTTCGGCAGACCACCCCCGCGATACGCCTCAAGAAAAGCGTCTACCTGATCCGAATTCATTCCGGAAAACACCAGCATCTCTGCCGGAAGCTCCGGTCCCTCGTATACGGTCTTCTCCTTCGCAAAGCCACTGATCCCCGCCAAGGCTCCAAGCTTCTGTCTGTAATCCCGCCTGTCCACCTGCACCAGCCGGATGCCCTGCGCTTTGCAGACCGAGGTAATCAGCCCATGCTTCGCAGGATCCATGCGAAATTCCAAAATTGTCTGTCCCATATCTTTCTTTTCCGGCTCCTTTTATCTTGCATTTGCCGGTTCCACATTGACCGGTTTTCCTTTGATCTTCACATTTTTCATGGCCTTAAGGACATCCCTTCCGTACTCCTTGGGAACCTCCACAAAGGTATAGTTGTCGTACATGTCAATGGCTCCCACCAGATTGCCCGGAATCCCGGCCTCACCGGCAACTGCCCCGAGAATGTCCCCCGGACGGATGCGCTGACTCTTTCCGATATTGATGAACAGACGCACCATACCTTCCTCCCCGGCACCGGTGTCTCCATCGAGAGCCGCATCCATATCCCGCTCCTCCCCGGTAAGCTCCAGACCGCCAATGGCCTGCTTCAAAAACGCGGCCGCAATATCCATTGCCGTATAGTCGGAATGGTTGATCTGCTGTTCAATGATGTCAATCATATCCTTCAGCTGTCCATCCTCGATGATCTGACCGATCTCATCCAGAACCTTCTCCGCCTTAATGGCTGCCACATCATCGGTAGAGGGAATGGGCTGCGCGTAGATCTTTGTCTTGCAGTAGCGCTGGATCTCCTTGAGCTTGTAGACCTCCTTGCCCTTTACAAAGCTGAAGGCCTTTCCGGTGCGGCCTGCACGCCCCGTCCGCCCGATCCGGTGTACATAATACTCATTGTCCTGAGGCAGGTCGTAGTTGAACACGGCCTCCACATCATCCACATCGATTCCCCGGGCAGCCACATCCGTGGCGATCAGAATGTCTGTGCGGCCGCTGCGGAAGCCCTTCATCACCCGGTCACGCTGGGACTGCTTCATATCTCCGTGAATCCCCTCGGCGGCATATCCCCGGCCCTTAAGCTCTGCTGACAGTTCATCCACCATGCGCTTTGTATTACAAAACACAAGGGAAAGCTTCGGATTGTAGTAATCCAGAAGCCGGGTCAGCACCTCCACCTTATCATTCCGCCGCACATCATAGTAATACTGATCGATGCCGGACACCGTCAGTTCCTTTCTGGTAACCTTGATGGTTCTGGCATTTTTCTGATATTTCTTTGTAATCTCCAGAATCGGCTTCGGCATGGTAGCGGAAAAAAGCACTGTCTGGTGATCCTCCCTGGGGATATAGGACAGAATGGTCTCGATATCCTCCCGAAATCCCATATTTAACATCTCATCGGCCTCATCCAGTACGATGGTGTCCACCTCATCGCAGCGGATGGTGCGGCGGCGCAGATGATCCATGATACGCCCCGGTGTTCCGATAATAATGGTCGCGCCACCCTTCAATGCCTTGATCTGGCGGCTCATATCCTGGCCGCCGTATACCGGAAGCACCTTGATGCCGTGCATATATTTCGCCAGACGCCGGATTTCCTCCGCGCTCTGGATGGCCAGCTCTCTGGTGGGAGAGAGGACGATGGCCTGGTTTTTTTTGTTATTGGGGTCCACCTTCATCAGAAGCGGAATTCCAAAGGAAGCCGTCTTGCCGGTTCCGGTCTGGGCCTGTCCGATGACATCCACACCACTCATCACCACCGGGATCGCCTGAGCCTGGATGGGTGTTGCCTCCTCAAACCCCATCTCCCTGATTGCCCGAAGAATCTGCGGGCACAAATCTAAATCTTCAAATCTTACTGTTTCCATAATACTCCAATCTATCTCTTTCTATCTATGTATCCCCCATCTGTATATTTGTGTTATCCACAACGCTAACCCCATAATTATTCCTTCCAATATTCCAGACACGATACAGCAGATCATCATTTCCCACTGCCGGACCTGTTTGAGATTGGAAAAACACCCACAACAAATGTGCTTCCCCTTCCCGGGGAAGCACATTCATTGTATGCGAAAAAAATTGTAAAGTCAATGAAGCGTTTGTTTCTAATCCAACGTATCCATGGGCATTTCCGGGAGATAGTCCTTGGGATTGACTGCCTTTTCATCCTTTTCCATACGGAAATACACATTGCTGCCTTCCGTCACATAATATTTCGTAGGCTCGCTTACATAGCCGATGACCTGTCCTTCCGAAACCATATCTCCTTCGGCGAAATTCAGTTCCTTTAACTGACCGTATACAGCTGTATAGCCGTCTCCCAGATCCTGCCAGACAGTGCAGCCGGTCTCTTCATTCTCGCTGATTTTCGTAATCTTTCCGCTGGCAGCGGCCTTTACCTTGTCGTTGACCGCCCCCTGGATCACCATGGCGGGATTATACCTGTACTGTTCCAGCGTAGGGAAATAGATGGTCTTATCCATACTGTAGTCCAGCAGAATCTCCCCCTCTATGGGCCACTGGGTCTGATTCTTGTCAAAGTGCAGCGTATCCTGTGCTGCCATCGCTGCCGTTTTTTCTTCCTGCTCTGACTTCGCCGTCTCAGCCTTTTTCTCCTGCTCTGCTGTAGTCTCCTCTGCCACCGTCTCCTGGGGCTCTACCTTCTCCATCTGCTCTGTCTTTGATGCGGTATTCTCAGGCTTCACCTCATAGGAGGCAGGAGTCAGCTGCTGGGTCTCCTGCACAATCTGCTGTTCCTGCTCCTTCCTCTCTTTGCCTTTTTCCGTTGCATACACGCTCACAAATCCGATGGTGCCTGCCACCAGACAGGCCACAGCGGCAATATACTGTTGTTTTCTCATAAGGGCTTTCCTCCATCATCATTTTTTCTCTCTGATGACAGTATTTCCACCCTCTGGGGATTTATTCATGAAAACTTCCCCCATGGATTTTCGTTATTCAATTTTCAGTCGATTGGGTTCTGTTTCTCGTAAATCAGATCACTGAGCCTTGCGAACTGCTCCAGGGAAAGGGCTTCGCCGCGGATATTCCCCGGAACCCCCAGCGCCTCAATACATTCCTGAAGGGCTTCCTTGCCAATGGAGAAGGCGCCAAAATTATTAAGACCGTTGGCCAGCGTCTTCCTTCGCTGGTTAAAGGATGCCCGGATCACTTGAAACATCAGTTTTTCACTTTTTACTTCTACCGGTGGCTTTTCATGTCTGGTCAGACGAATGACCGCACTCCCTACCTTCGGCTGGGGCATAAAGCAGCTGGGTGGAACCGTAAGGACAATCTCCGGCTTCGCATAATACTGCACTGCCAGGGAAAGTGCCCCGTATTCCTTGCTGCCCGGTCCCTCCTGCATCCGGTCTGCTACCTCCTTCTGCACCATGATGGTAATGCTGTCAATGGGCACATGACTTTCAAAAAGCCCCATAATGATAGGCGTTGTGATATAGTACGGCAGATTTGCAACCACCTTGATGGGATTGCCGTCATTATACTCCCCGGCCAGCTTCTGAATATCCACCTTCAGGATGTCCGCATTCATTACCTCTACGTTGGAATAGCCGGACAGGGTATCGGACAAAATAGGGATCAGGTTCGTATCGATCTCCACCGCAACTACCTGCCTTGCGGCCTCACACAGATACTGGGTCATAGTTCCGATTCCCGGCCCGATCTCCAGGACAAAATCCTCCTTCCCGATCTGTGCCGCGTCGATGATTCCCTCCAGAACACCTGTGTTGATCAGGAAGTTCTGTCCAAACTTCTTCTGAAAATTAAAATGGTATTTCTGTAAGATTTCAATTGTATTTTTAGGATTTCCAAGTGTCGCCATCTTATGCCTCCATACTCCTTTTTACTTTCCCGTCACCGGCAGGTTGACCCGGAAGATATTCTGCCCGTTTTTGCTTTCCACAGTAATTTTGCCATGATGCTTTGCCACAATACTTCCCGCGATGGAAAGTCCCAGACCAAAGTGATTTCCGGAACCTCCTGCCCTTCCCTTTGTCTTTCTTCTTATAAAAAAATACCATCGAACATAGCCAGAAGAAACTCCTGATACATCCGGTTATACTCTTCATGGAAGGTTGCGGCAATGTTCGATGCCCCATTTCCATTCATCTGTTCCTCTTCGTAAATGGCAAATGCCGTCTCGTACAAATCCGGGTTCTTGTCATAAAAAGCCTCCGTCAGGCTGTCCTGAAAAGCAAACTGGGCGGACTGGGTTAAATTGTCCATAAAATCCTCCCTGCTCACATTCCCGCTCTCCTCATAATCGGAAAGAAAAATATGCCGGTCAGATGCCTTCACAAAATCCTCGTAGGCCTCCCGCACATCCTCGTAAGTAAGGGGCACATAATTCTCATTCCAATACTGATCAAACTCTTCTCTGGTCGTAAATGTCTCCGGCATCTCCATATCCTGTCTCCAATCTTGTTTTTATTTGCATTTGTACATAAACTATACTCCATAAGGTCATGTTTTGTAAATATTTGTTTCCTTTTTCTGTCGTTCAGTGTAAAATAAAATATATTATTTTGAAGGAGGAGTTACTATGAATTATTCAATCGAGGGAGAACCCTTGCCTGTGGTGATCTGTTCGCTGGAAGCAGGAGATACCATGATCACAGAGAAAGGCGCCATGTCATGGATGTCGCCTAATATGAAGATGGAGACCACCAGCAACGGCGGCATCGGGAAAATGTTCGGGCGTGCGTTTTCCGGCGAAAGCATGTTCGTAAACCGCTACACATCCATTGGTGGAAACGGTATGATTGCCTTTGCCTCCAGCTTTCCGGGTTCTATCCGCCCATTTACCATCGCACCGGGCCAGGAGATCATCGCCCAGAAAAGTGCTTTTCTCGCCTCTACACCGAATGTAGAGATGTCTGTTTTCTTCCAGAAGCGGTTTGCCAGCGGTCTTTTTGGTGGCGAGGGCTTCATCATGCAGAGACTTTCCGGCAACGGAATTGTATTTCTTGAATTTGATGGGTATATTAAAGAGTATGAACTTGCTCCGGGTCAGCAGATTATCGTAGATACGGGATACCTTGCAGCTATGACCGGCAGCTGCAGCATTGAAATCCAGACTGTCCCCGGTGTCAAGAATATGCTGTTCGGCGGCGAAGGCCTGTTCAACACCGTCATTACCGGTCCTGGACGTATCTGGCTTCAGAGTATGCCGGTACCACAGCTTGCAGGTGCCATCCGGCCTTATATCCCAACCGGCAACTAATTTCCGAAATCCAATAGGAGAAATCATCTTATGTTTGCAGCACAAATTTTATCAGTCATTATTTTTATCGTCATGTTCATCTTTATCGTGATGGATAAAATCGAACGGCACTATGTCACCTTAGGATGCGCTGCGCTGACCTTATTCGGCGTCTTCGGTCTTGTAATGCGTAATCTTGACGCTATATGGAAAACCTTAAATGTAAAAAGTATCTTTACCATAGGCTTCTGGTATGAAGCCGGTATGGCGGAGGAGACCGCCCCAGGGATCAATTGGGCAACAATTTTTTTCATTGCCGGTATGATGATCATGGTGGAAGGCATGGCAAAAGCAGGGTTTTTCCGATGGCTCTGCATGCTCCTAGCTAAAGCAGTTCGTTACCGCACCATCCCATTGTTTATCGCCTTTATGCTGATGTCCTTTGTTCTGGCCATGTTTATCGACAGCATTACGGTCATCCTGTTTCTGGCGGCGGTTACCATTGAACTGGCAAAGCTTTTGAAGTTTAACCCAGTGCCCATGATCCTTTCCGAGATCTTCTGTGCCAATCTGGGAGGCTCTGCCACCATGTGCGGCGATCCGCCCAATATCATTATTGGCACCTCTCTGAAATATTCCTTCGGGGATTTTGTTGCCAACACCGGCGTTATGGCAGCCATCAGCCTTGTTTTCATCATCATCTATTTTCTTCTGGCATTTCGAAAAGAGCTGGTCTCTCCGGCTGACATCCAGGATCTGGCCGCAGCCATGCCAAGCCCGAAGGAGGCCATTACCAGTAAGAAGGATTTCGTACTGAGCTGTATCATTTTCGGCTGTGCCGTTGTACTGCTGGTTACGCACGCCCAGACCGGACTTACGGTTGCCTTTATCGGAGTAGTCATCGCTATCTTTACACTGGTGGCATCCGGACGTTACTCACTGCATATTCTGAAAAAGGTAGACTATAAAACGCTCCTGTTCTTTATCGGTTTGTTCGTTGTGGTGGGTGGATTGGAAGAAACGGGAATTCTGGAAATGATCGCAGAGTGGATTGGAGCTGTCAGCCAGGGAAATCTGAAACTTATGGCAGCCATCATCATTCTGGTATCCGCTGTTGCAAGCGCGTTAGTCGATAATATTCCTTTTGCAGCCACTATGGTTCCTGTCATCAAGAGCCTTGCTGCTCAGGGGGTTGATCTTTCCACTCTTGCCTGGACACTTTCTATGGGCACAGATATTGGTGGCAGTGCTACGCCAATTGGTGCTTCTGCCAATGTTGTGGGCACCTCTGTGGCAGCCAAGAGCGGTTATATGATTGGATGGGGCAAATACTGCAAAACCGCAGTTCCTGCCACACTGATCGTAATTATCACTTCCATGCTGATTATTTTTGTACGTTATTGTTAGTTGAGGAGGGGTTCAATGGGGAAACAGACAATTATATCCATCAGCCGTGAATACGGCAGCGCCGGTCACGAAATCGGCCGTAAAATCGCCCAGGCACTTGGGATGAAATTCTACGACAGAAGTCTGCTGGATGAAATTGCCACAGAGAAGAATATGGATATTTCCGTACTGGAGAAATATGATGAAAAACCACGGAATGTCATTCTTTCCAGAAAAGTAGGTAATCACACCAATTCTCCCGAGGAGATCATCGCGGAATTTCAGTTTGATTTTATCAAAAAGAGAGCTGACGAGGGAGAATCCTTTGTCATCGTTGGCCGTTGTGCCGAAACAGTACTTAAGGATTTTGAGGGACTGATTTCCATTTTCATTACCGGAGAGCGTCAGCACAAGATCAAGCGGGTCATGGAACATTTCGATATCAGCGAAAAAGAGGCCATCGTCAAGATGGCACGGCATGACCGGAAAAGAAAACAGTACCACAACCGGCACTCCGATGCCAAGTGGGGAGATTCCAGACTGTATGATCTTTGTATCAACAGCAGCCCCCTGGGGGTAGACGGAACCATCCGGGTGCTGGAGAACTACATCCAGGAGCGTATCGCACAGATGTAAACAGTTCTGCTGAAATTACAGCAGGGACTACCGCTTTGACAAAGAAAAACGATAAGCGGCAGTCCCTGCTTTCTTTTTCCTAATTGCATAATCTGACAAACCGTAGTAAAATATAACATACTATGGAAAATAATTTAACTACCGGAAACGTATTTAAGACAATTGTATCGTTTTCTCTGCCATTTCTGATGTCCTATTTTCTACAGACCCTTTATGGCATGGCAGACATGTTTATCATCGGACAATTTAACGGCGTAGAGAGCACCACGGCTGTTTCCATCGGAAGCCAGGTCATGCACATGATCACCGTCATGATCGTAGGCCTGGCGATGGGAACCACCGTCATGATCGTAGGCCTGGCGATGGGAACCACCGTCATGATCGGTCAGGCCATCGGTGCCCGGAAAAAAGAGGACGTTACCGCTGCCATCGGCAATACGGTCGTCCTGTTTTTTGTGCTGTCAATCCTTGGCACGCTGGTGCTGCTTCTGCTGGTTCGTCCCATCACTTCGCTGATGTCCACACCGGCGGAGGCCGTTCCGGGGACAGTATCCTACCTGACCATCTGCTTTCTGGGAATACCTTTTATCACGGCATACAATGTCATCAGTTCCATTTTCCGCGGGCTGGGGGTTTCCAAAATCCCCATGTATTTTATCGCTGTGGCTTGCGGTGTCAATATCATTCTTGACCTTTTGCTGATCGGCGGCTTACATATGGGGGCTGCCGGGGCAGCCCTTGGCACCATCCTGTCCCAGACCGTCAGCGTTCTTGTATCTTTGGTCTATATCTCCCGGGGCAAGAGCGGAATTACTCTGGGACTGGACAGAAAGAACTTTCACCTGAACCGGAAGATCATGGGCTCCATATTAAAAATAGGTTTTCCGGTAGCCATTCAGGACGGCTTTATCCAGATTGCTTTTCTGGTCATTACCGTAATCGCAAACCGACGGGGACTGAAGGATGCGGCAGCGGTTGGAATCGTGGAGAAGATCATCAGCATCCTTTTCCTGGTGAATTCCACCATGCTTTCCACGGTTTCTGCCCTCTGTGCCCAGAATATCGGTGCCGGAAAGCATGACCGGGCAAAGCAGACCCTCAAATACGCAGTCCTGATCACCGGCGCCTTCGGACTGCTCTCGGTCATTGTTATGCAGCTTGCACCGGAGCCCTTTATTGGTCTTTTCACCAAAGACAGTGAAGTGATCCGCATGGGCGCCCAGTATATGCACGGCTATGTATTTGACTGTATCCTGGCGGGCATCCACTTCTGTTTCAGCGGCTACTTCTGTGCTTACGGCAAATCCTGGATTTCCTTTGTCCACAATGTGGCGGCGATCCTGTGCGCAAGAATTCCGCTGGCCTATCTGGCGTCCATTTATTTCCCGGACACGTTGCTGCCCATGGGACTGGCTACCAGTACCGGCTCTCTTCTCTCCGTCATCATCTGCGGTTTCTTCTTTCTTTGGATGCAAAGAAACCTAAAGAAGCAAAATAACAGAAAGGAACTATTGAACCATTATGCATAATGAACTATTTTCCATTGGTCCGGTCACCATCTACGGCTATGGTCTGATGATTGCCATCGGCATTTTTGCCGCCTATTTTTCAACGGAACATCTGGCGAAAAAGACAGATCTGGAGCCAGAGCCTGTATTTAACCTTCTCATTGTGGGAGTACTCTCCGGCCTCCTGGGTGCAAAGCTGTTGTATTACATCACCATTTTTAAGGATATCCTTGCGAATCCCAAGCTCCTGCTGCAATTCAGTGACGGCTTTGTGGTATATGGAGGAATCATCACGGGAATTGTGGCAGCCGCCCTCTACTGCAAGATCAAAAAGCTGCCATTTTTAAGATACCTGGACTGTGCAGCACCTTCCATCGCATTAGCCCAGGGCTTTGGGCGGATTGGATGCTTCCTTGCGGGATGCTGCTACGGCGTGGAGATGGAATCTCCCATCTCTATTACCTTCACCCACTCCGCCTTTGCACCTAACAACGTACCTCTCTTTCCCTCACAGCTGGTATCCAGTGCTTTTGATTTTCTGAACTTTGCATTGCTGGCTGTACTGTTGAAGCACAATAAAAAGCCCGGAAAAATCGGTGCTTTTTACCTGATCTTCTACAGTGTGGGACGTTTCATCATCGAATTTTTCCGGGGAGATCTGGGACGTGGCTCTGTAGGTACACTGTCTACCTCCCAGTTTATCTCTATTTTCGTGGCACTGGCTGGGGTCGCTATGGTGATCGCCTTAACCCGCCCAAAGCCGCAAAGAATAGTATCAGAAGAAAATAAATAAACGCTAAAAAACAGCGCATATAAAAAGCCTGGGATAAACCATAAATGTTTATCCCAGGCTTTTCCTTTAGACTTAAGTCAAAATTTCAATATCGAATTAGATATTCAGAAGATCACTGTACACCTTCAGTGCGCCGTCAGTCTCATGGGCAAGCACGCGCTTTGCCAGAACCTTACCCAGCTGAACACCTTCCTGATCGAAGCTGTTGACATTCCATACAAAGCCCTGGAACATTACCTTGTTCTCGAAGTGAGCAAGCAGTGCTCCCAATGTCTGTGGAGTTAACTGGTCTCCCACGATGATGCTGGATGGACGTCCGCCCTCGAAATTCTTGTTACGGTCCTCATCTGCCTTACCACAGGCAAAAGCTACGATCTGGGCAGCTACGTTCGCGCACAGCTTCTGCTGGCTGGTGCTGTCCTGGATAACCACATCTCTTCCCATCTGGTTGTTCTTAAAGCCTACAAACTGAAGCGGAATGATGTCCGTTCCCTGATGCAGTAACTGATAGAAGGAATGCTGTCCGTTGGTGCCGGGCTCTCCAAAGATTACCGGTCCGGTCACATAATCAACAGGCTCTCCGAAACGGTTCACAGACTTACCGTTGGACTCCATGTCAAGCTGCTGCAGATGCGCCGGGAAGCGGTTCAGTGCCTGAGAATACGGGAGCACTGCTGTTGTGCCATATCCTAAAACATTTCTCTCATATACACCGATCAGGGCATCCAGCATTGCCGGATTCTCCATCAGGTTCTTATTCTTAGAAAGGGCATCCTCTGCGGCTGCGCCCTCAAGGAATTTCGCAAATACATCCGAGCCGAAAGCCAGTGATAATACCGCACCGCCAACGGCTGATGTAGAGGAATAACGTCCTCCGATGTAATCATCCATAAAGAAGGCAGCCAGATAATCATCACTCTTTGCAAGAGGAGAAGTCTCACTGGTAACTGCAATCATATGCTTTGCAGGATCTAAGCCGGCGTTCTTCAGGGCATCCTTCACGAAGGACTCATTGGTCAATGTCTCCAATGTAGTACCGGACTTGGAAACCAGAATGAATAGGGAATGTGCTACGTCAATGGTATTTAATACTGCGGAAGCATCATCCGGATCTACGTTGCTGATGAATTTTGCTTCCATCTTGAAGGTGTCATTAACCTTTGCCCAGTTCTCCAGAGCAAGATACATGGCGCGTGGTCCAAGGTCACTTCCACCGATTCCGATCTGAACAACGGTTGTAAACTTCTCGCCGGCTTCATTGGCAATGGCTCCGCTGTGTACCTTGTCTGCAAAGTCTGCAATGCGGTCCTGCTGCTCTACATAGAAGGCACGCTTGTCCACACCGTCAGCCTCCACAGGAGCTCCCAGCTGACCTCTTGTCATGTGGTGAAGTACCATACGCTTCTCGCCGGTATTGATTACTTCGCCGTTGTAAAGTTCCTCAAACTTCTCTGTAAGCTGGGTTTCCTCTGCCAGTTTGGAAAGGGCTGCCAGCACCTTGTCATCCACCTGCTTTGCTGCAAAATTATAAGCAAGACCCTCTGCCATCGGAACGCTGTACTTCTTTACACGCTCTGCGCCGTTCTCTCCGGACATAACCTCTTTTAAGTTCACAGGCTCCACCTTGGCAAGTTCCTGATACGCATCAACCGTATCCAAATTTTTCCAGGTAATCATGATCGACTCCTCCGTAATAATATTTAAGATTTATTTCCTTAGGTGATTATACTCTGATTCCCCGATGAATTCAAGTCTCATTCGATTTGTCAGACAATTTCAAGTTCCCTGATCTGCCCCATGGCAATGGTTACCCCGCTTTCCATAAGAAGGGTCTGCCTGTCCTGATCGATCTTTTTTATCACACCGATATCCGTCAGATAGGCTCCTTTGCTTTTCCTGTCATCGGGCCTGAAATACGTAACAGACACCCTTATCCCCTCATCCATATGCGCCGCGAGATATTGAAGCTGCTCATTGATCCGGTCCACTGCAGTCTCATCCAGAAGAATTTCCTCGTCGGTAAGCCGCCCGGTCTCTTCAATGGCATCTTCATAACCAGTCAATGCCGCAAAAGGGGCAAACTGCGCCGCCCGGTCACGCAGTGACATATGCTCTCTTTTCGGGGACTGATGATGGGGAAGATACAAAATATCCTCATAACTCATGCCTTATGCCCTCCAATCTGCCGGTTCCGCTCTCTGGTCATGGCATCCTTCTCCAGATTCATGCCCTTTAACACGGCATTTTTGCCGAATTTTTTCTGCAGATCCACCACTGCCTGCTGGAGCTTATGTTCCTTCTCCAGCTCCCGGTCTGCCTCCCTGCGCTGCTGCTCCAGCTTTGCGTAATCCGTAAAAAGATCCAGCTGCTCATAGGTCTCTTCCTGTTTGACCTCATTCTCCCGGATCACATGGTTCGCCGAAATGTTGATGCGCCGCACCAGAAGATCCGGGTTCACGATCCGGTCAAACAATCCTTCCACGGCTTCCCGGATCTCCTTCGCAGAGGAGGTCTGCCTGGCCAGATTCACAGTCCCGTGGGCATGTTTTGGCACCCGCCTGCCGTAATGATCCGTAGTGATCTCTCCATGATATTTCCCTTTGATGGCCGGATCCTTCAGACTTTCCACATCATAGCCCACCGTCAGCACCATCTGATCGGTGACCAGCTTCTTTTCCACCAGATCCAGGGCAAGAAGCTCTGTCATCTCCTTGGCAATGAGTTTGGCCTTCTCCGCCGTATAAGGATGCTGCAGCACCTGGCCGGATCCCAGACTGCTGTTCTCGGGCGTGTAAGCTTTGATCTCATCAATGGTGGTGGGCTCCCAGCCCCAGGCGTGGTCGATCAGAAGCTCTGCATTGATACCAAACAGATCATACAGCAAATCCTCGTTATAATATTCATTTTCCTTTCCCAGAGAGCATCTTGCCACATCTCCCATGGTGTAGAGCCCTACGGAGGCAAGCTTCTTTTCATATCCTCTGCCCACCCGCCAGAAATCCGTAATGGGCCGGTGATCCCACAAAAGCTTCCGGTAGGTAATTTCATCCAGTTCCGCGATCCTGACGCCGTTTTCATCTGCCGGTATCTTCTTGGCCACGATATCCATGGCTATCTTGCAGAGATACAGATTTGTCCCGATTCCCGCAGTAGCCGTGATTCCTGTGGTGTCCAATACGTCTTTGATCATGATCATGGCCAGCTCTCTTGCTGTCATCCCATACAGATCCAGATAGCTGGTCACATCCATCAGCACCTCGTCAATGGAATAGACATGGATATCCTCCGGCGCAACATATTTCAAATAAATCTTGTAGATCTTCGTGCTGTAGGCTATATAATATGCCATCCGGGGCGGCGCGACAATATAGGACAACTCGAGCTGCGGATCTGCCGCAAGCTCATTCAGATTATAGGAACTCCCGGCAAAAGAATTCCCCAAAGCTGCGCGCCTTCTGTCGCAATTGACCTCCCGCACCCGCTGAACCACCTCAAACAGCCTCGCCCGTCCCGGTATGCCGTAGGTTTTCAGGGCAGGCGTCACCGCAAGGCAGATGGTTTTCTCCGTGCGGCCGACATCCGCCACCACCAGATTCGTCGTCAGGGGATCCAGCCCCCGTTCCACACATTCCACGGAGGCAAAAAATGATTTCAGATCAATGGCAATATAGGTTTTCTCTGGCATCTGTTTCCTCCTGTTGTCTCTGCGTACGCGTTCTTTTCACAATAACTCCCTGATAATATTGCTTCCCGGCGAAGCGTGGAACGTGCCGGCTATCGGAAAATCGCCTTTGTCCCCCATATGTACGACAACAATGCCAGAAATATCTATTACAAAAATCTTAAATCGTGATCTTTGCCACATTTGAGCAAACACCGTGATATACCTTTCCATCGTATATCTTATAAGCCCTTATTTTGTAGGTGTACTGCTGTCCCTTTTTCCGGTTTGTATCCTTATAGGAAAATGTGGTGTTATTTCTGATAGTCGCTATTTTTTCGTATTTCCCGGTGCCGGAATTGTAGCGGTACAGCTGGTAACCGGTGGCTCCGCTTACTTTATCCCACTTCAGTGTAACGGTTGTGGATTTTTTGCTGAGCTTCAGATTTTTCACCTTCCATGGATTTGTGCTTTGCCGGTATTCTGTCGAAGCAATTCCCCAGGAAACAACACCATCCACCTTTTTGTATGCCTTAACCTTAAACCGGTATTCTGTTGCACCATCCAGTCCACTGACATTGTAGGAAGTGTTTGTGCCACCGGAGAGGGTGACCACTTTCTCATATCCCTTGGAATCCGGATTATACCGATACAAACGATATCCACTGGCTCCACTCACCTTATCCCAGGAAAGCGTCAGGGAGGTGCTTCCTCTTTTTGCCGTTCCAACCCCGGTCACCTGCGCAAGGGGAACATCCACCGACACCGCAGATGAAGTGGTTCCGTAATAGTTTGTTCCTCCGATCGTCCAATAACAACGCACTTTATATTGATATGTGGTTCCGGCAGTCACATCCTCATCCACAAAACTGCACTTGCCGGTGGTTTTAATATGTACATATTTCTCCTGCTTAGGATCATAGCGATACACCCGGTATCCCTTAACATCATCTGCAGCCGCTTTCCAGCTCAGCGTCACCGGTTCGAAAGCAGATCCCGCTTCCGCTTTCAGACCGGTGGTCTGAATCCCCGTATCCTTATACCAGAAATTTGCATCCAGATTTCCCGAATATCCGTCAATCCTTGCCATAGAGGAATACTGCCAGAAGTCATAGTCATATGCCACGTCTGCATAAGCGCTTCCGCTCTTAGAATTACTGGTGGTGGTGTTATTATACCGCGCAATCCAGATCCCGCAATCCTCCAGCGAATCCGTGTTAATATAAGATTTGATCCAGGCATAAGAGGCATATACACATGCGCGGTATCCCGCTTCTGTAATGGTATCTGCAAAGGCCTGACAGACTGCCGTCTCCTTCGCCTTTGACAGCTTTCCCTCCGTCAGGCGGTTATAGCTGCCCTTTTCCCGGTCGATCACCAGAGGCATCGTAATATCCCAATTATATTTTTTTATCTGCCGGAGAAGATAATCGGCCTCTTCCTTGGCCTCCGCTTCTGTGAGAGCCTGGGAAAAAACATACAGCCCCACATTCATATCGTTTTCTAAAGCCGACTGTATATGGGAATCGGCTGCGGTATCCTCATAGATGCTTCCATCCTTGGAATCTCTCGACGCCGCACGGACGAAGGTGAAATCAATTCCCGCGTCATGAATCTTTTCCCAGTCCAGAAGGGTTGTTTTCTTGTCCTTTGCCTGCCACCAGGATACATCAATGCCCTGCAGCATCAGATAATCCTCATAATCTGCTTTGTGATAGTATGTGGCATCGGTAAAATCCCCCTCTGTGGTAAAGGATTTATCCAAAAAATCCTGTGTATAAGACGACACTGCTGCGGTGGAAGGCGAGGCATCCGCCGTAGAAGCCCTCAGAAGCATAGGTAATGGTGTCACATCATAACTTGTTTCATCCTCAATGCTCTGGCCCATCACTCCATCCATCCGGAACCCGGGTACCTCTGCCTTCAACTGCTGTGGTGCAAATGCGCATACGGCTGCCATAATCATTCCTGTTACTATTAATTTTGCTTTTGTAAATCTCAATCCGCTACTCTCCTGCTGTTCATAATTCTTCTTTTGACTCCATTCAAATGTCCTTTTGTCGGGTCATCTTACAACATTTTACAACATCTCTCCAGTTTGATGTGCTGGTAATTTATGTAATATCCCTGCATCCATGCCGGTGTACATCCGGGACTTGTCCGGAGCGTCTGCCCATTATATCATCCTACCGGAAAAAAGTAAATAAAATCACCCATTTTCAGCAGGCCATATGCGTCTTACACTTAATTGGAATCATAAACAACATTCCTTGAAAAAACCTTGAAAATATAATTATTTATAACTACTCTCCAAGTGTTTCCACAAGGACAGCCTGATATTTCGGATAATCCTCGTGAAGCATCTTTGTCTGTACCGTTCCATCCTTCTTTCTGGTAAATTGATAAAGATTATAATGTCCCTCTTCGTAGGCATAGTCCGTACCATTATCCTGGAAATGCACATACTCAGCTTCCCCCGGAGTGGTCAAAAGATGCAGCGTCTTGTATTCCTTTTCCCCTACATACTGGCACACATCATAGGTCGGGATAATGCTGCTGGCTTTGATATAGATGGGACACACATCAAGAGGCGCCTCCCGCAGAAGGTACTGACGTCCCTCCAGCCTTTCCCCGGTCCAGTAGTCATACCATACCCCTTCCGGCAGATATACCATCTTCCTGGTAACGCCCTGCTCCAGCACCGGTGCCACAAGAATCTGCTCACCCACAAGAAACTCACCGTTTAGATTACGCACCTCCGGATCATCGGCATAATGCAACACCAGCGGGCGCATTACCGGCAGACCGCTCTTCTGTCCCTGATAAAACAGATCATAGATGTAAGGCAGAAAACGATAGCGAAGCTCTATGTATTTGCGGTTGATGGCAGCCACATTCTCTCCAAACTGCCACGGTTCCTGACGTCTGGATCCCTGACAGGAATGGTTGCGGAATAAAGGCGAAAAGCATGCCGCCTCCACCCACCGGCACAAAAGCTCCGGCGTACAGTCTGCTCCGAAGCCACCAACATCCGTGCCACAGAAGGCAAAACCGCTCATCCCCAGATTACAGAGCTGCGGAACCAGCATCTGCAGATGGGACCACAGGCTCTGGTTGTCTCCCGTCCATACCGTTGCATATTTCTGGCTTCCGGCATAGCAGGCTCTGGTAATCACAAATGGGCGCCTTCCGGTGTGCTTCTGAATGCCCGCAAAGGTTGCGCGGCTCATATTGTGTCCATAGACATTGTGAATTTCTCCATGAGTGGCTGCCCGCTCCTCATCGTGAAACTCCACATCCAACGGAAGTTCACCACAGAAACTGGCCGGCTCGTTCATATCATCCCAGATTCCCTGTACACCCATATCCAGAAGCTCCTTATGGTGATCCGCCCACCAGTCACGCACTTCCTTCCGGCCGAAATCCGGGTATACCGAATCCCCCGGCCATACAACATTTACATAAATATTTCCCTCGGGATCTTTTGCAAAATAATCCCTGGCAACCCCTTCCTCATACATGAAATAGCCGTCTTCCTTCTTGGTTCCGGGATCAATGATGGTCACCGGCTTATATCCAAGTTCTCTCATCCGGTCAAAAAGCTGACCCTTTTTCTCATAATTTTCTTCATCCCAGGTAAAGACCTTAAAGTGATCCATGTAGTCAATGTCCAGATGAATCACATCACAGGGAATCTGAAGCTCACGGTATTTGCCCGCAACCTCCATAATGTCCTTTGCCGAGGTGTAGCCCCAGCGGGACTGCTGGTACCCCAGAGTCCAAAGCTGCGGCAGAGGTGTTCTTCCCGTCAGATAAGTATAATTGCCAATCACATCCGCCATGGTTCGTCCGCCGAGAATATAGTAATCCAGATTGCCGTCATCTGCACCGTAATAAAAATATTCGTCAGACTCTTTGCCCAGATTGATGTAGCTATGAAAGGTATTGTCAAAAAACAGACCATAGACACAATCCCTGCGCAGACAGATCAAAAATGGAATGGACTTGTACAGTGCATGAAAATCCTCGGTGTGAGCCTGAGGAAGATCTGAGTTCCAGTTCTCATATTCATAGTGGCGCTTGTTCATAAAGCCACTCTTATCTCCAAGACCATAAAAGCAGTCCTCCGGTGCCAATGTCTTGAGGGTCTGCACCGCATAGCTTCCGCCATCCAATTTAGAGGCATCATGTCCCTCTGCCTCCAGCAGTTCTGCCGCCTGCTTGTCTAACTCCGCCTTTTTCAGACGGTCTCCACGGTAATCGGACATCAGCAGATGACCATCGTCATCATATGCCTCCATGTAAAAATCATCGTAAATATGCAGCGAAAGTCTGTCTGTTTTCACAATCACTGCATCCGCAGTCTCTTCCACGGTATATTCCGTTGAAACCGCCTTCTCCCCCTCGATGGCCTTGGACTTATAGTCCTTCATCCAATATGGTACCAGCACCCGGATGATGTCATCCTTCAGAATCGTGAAGATGACATCCTGCTTTTCGAAATGCAGGGTCAGCTGGTTTCCCTGTTGTTCCATTGCTTGTCTTTTCCCAAAATTCATTGTTTCCTCCTTATTTCCCAAAAATTCAACACGCCTTACTGCCCCGTCAGCCGCTCCAGTTGAAATACATCCATCGCATTCCGGTACATGAGATCCTCATAAGCTTCCGACGAAATAAGACCGGGCAGTACATGGAAATAATCCTGATACAGGGAGCGGTCTCCCTTGGGATTATGCAGGTACGTGTCCTCGCCATCGATGGGCATGTCGCTTCCGAACATGATGCGTTTGCTTCCGTATCGCTCTATGGCTTCGAGGGTGGTGCTCATGGGAACCCATGCCGTATCGCCGTATAGATTGTCTGCCTTTCCCAGAAGATCCAGCGCCTTTTTATTGTCCGTGCCAAGCCCCATATGTACCATCACGAAGGATACTTTCGGAAACATTCTGGCGACTTCATACAGTTTCTGTGGATCATCATCCTCACTGTTTCCGGTGTGGGATACCACCGGAATCTCCAGCTTTTCAGCCAGTTCTATATACGGAAGCACCAAGGGATCCGTAGGTGCCACATGAGAGTGAAAGGGATGCAGCTTAATGGCACAGATGATATCCCGGTTGGCATATATCATCTCCTCCAATTCCTTCGTCAATCCCTGGGTCAATGGTTTTACCCATGGCGCTGCACCGACTTTCCCCGGATGCTTTCTGGCAAACCGAATGGTTCTCATCAGAGCATCCTCCTGGGAGGTATGCAGTTCCCGGGGCAGCAGCTTCTGCTGGTGATCCACTTCTCCGGCATCTCCGTTGGACACGATGGAAAAATCCACATGATACTTTTCCATGGCATTTATCACCATTTTTTCACTCATGTTAAATCCTACGGTCTCCCCGCCGATATGTACATGAGTATCTATAATCATGACGACAGCCTCCTTTTTTCTTTTGCTCCTTTGCGACCTTTTTTCTAATTTCTAAGTGCTTCCAACAACTCTTTTACCGTCTTACCCAATACCGGATGGCGATACCGGGGTGCCAGTTCTGCCAAAGGCTCCAATACAAAATCACGGTTCTGCATATCCGGATGGGGAATTGTAAGCCGCTCTGTATCTAAAACAAGATCATCATAAAAAATAATATCCAAATCCAATGTCCGGGGTCCCCAATGTATCTTCCGCTCTCGTTTGGCCGCCAACTCGATTTCATTCAGTTTTTTCAATAGTTCCGCAGGTGTCAGTAATGTTTTCACCTGCAGCATCCCATTTAGAAAATCCGGCTGGTCTGTAACACCGTAGGGCTTTGTAACAATTAACGCCGACTCTTTTTCCACGATACAGTCGCTGCAATCCTGAAGCGCTTCAATTCCCTGACGGATATATTCGCCTTTATCCCCAAGATTAGAACCGACAGCGATATAAGCACGATGCCATCCCCTGCTGACTTCCACCGAAACAGATTCCAGCGGAAGGCCAATGGGTGCCCAGGGCTTTTGAATCTCGATGTCAATCCATTCCAGACGTTCATATTCCAGCAGCAATGCTCTGGCCAGCTGCTCCGCAACGGATTCAATCAGCTGATAGGTGTTCTCTCTCATGTATTTCGTGATAAAATGCGACACTTCGCCATAATGAATGGACTTTGTAAGATCATCCGTTAATCCTGCTTCCCGGGTATCCGTATATAAGACAGCACTTACCAGAAACTTCTGCCCCAGCTTGTTTTCCTCCGGAAATACCCCATGGTTTCCGAACACTTCCAGATTCTTAATGCGAATCTTGTCCCAGCCTGCATGCTCCACTATTTCCATCCCTCCCGGATTGCTTCTGCCATCAGAATGGCACGCCTGTTTTCCTTTACATCGTGTACCCTTACGAAGGAATAATGCTTCATAACTGCCAATACGGTAGTTACCAGAGTTCCCTCTACACGCTCTGTCACCGGCAGATCTAAGGTCAGTCCGATCACAGACTTTCTGGAAGTTCCCAGTAATAGCGGATACCCCAGCTCTTCCAGTTCCTCCAGCTTATCAATCACTTCAAGATTATTCTCATAGGTTTTTCCAAATCCAACCCCCGGATCCAGCATGATCTTATCCTCTGCAATACCTGCCTGTCTGGCGATTGCAATGGTTTCCCGAAGATCCTGCTTCATATCTTCCATAAAATTCCTGTATTCATGATTATCCCGGTTGTGCATGAGGCAGCATGCCGTACCTGACTCTGCGATTACCCCGGCGATTTTCTCATCATACTTCAGTCCCCAGATGTCATTGACCAGATCTGCTCCCGCATCAACTGCTGCCTTTGCCACTTTCGCCTTATAGGTATCGATGGACACCGGGACACCAAATCTCTTTTTCACTGCTTCGATGATGGGGGCAGTTCGCTCGATTTCCTCCTCCTCGGAAATCTGTACATGTCCGGGTCTTGTGGACTCGCCGCCGATGTCAATAATATCGGCTCCTTCTTCCATCATCTGCTCTGCATGGGCCAGTGCTGCATCCATCTGATTGAACTTTCCACCATCGGAAAAGGAATCCGGTGTCACGTTCAGAATACCCATGATATATGTGTGTTTGTCAGTATCAAAAACTTTATTTCCAATTTTCACTGCCTGTGTCCTCCTGTCAAGTGCTTTACTAATAATCTATAGACGTGTTCTTACGTTCCTCACTCCACTTGCACGCCCCTGCTGCCTCGCAGAAAAAGCAATTCCTTGACTGATTGTCTGCCCTTTGAATCACTTTTATAAAAGACTCTTCCTCCCGGTCCTTGTTCCTATGCTCTCCGATAGCAGTTAAAACCATATCCAGCTTTTCCTCCGGATAGCCGATCTGTTCCAGATAATCCAGCGCCATGGCAGCGCCTGCTTCATGGTGTGGAACCTTCTCCTGATACTCCCGGAGCCGTCCCATATCATGCAATAATGCCGTCAAATATACGACCTCTTTTTCCACCTGCATCTGCTTTTCCAACACCATTATCCACGCAATCCTGGCCACGTCCAGCACATGAGACAGCCCATGACGGCAGAACAACCGCTCCGCTTCCAGCTGTTCCAGCTTTTTCATCTGCAACAGGTAATCGGTCTCCTGCAGTAATTTTCTTACATATTCCATAGTTTCCACTATCTTCCCAGCATGCGCCAGAAATCTGCCTGCAGCTTCTCATTATCTGTAAAACAGCCTCTTGTCACATAGGTAACCGTCTGTGAGCCGGGCTTTTTCACGCCCCGCATGGTCATGCACATATGCTCTGCCTCGATCATCACCATGGCTCCCGCCGGTTTCAGACACTCCATCAGTGCATCTGCAATCTGTGCCGTCAGCCGCTCCTGCAGCTGGGGCCGCCTGGCGTATACTTCCACCGTCCTCGCCAGCTTGCTCAAACCTGCCACTTTCCCATCGGGAATATATGCCACATGGGCTTTTCCATAAAAAGGAAGCAGATGGTGTTCACAGGTGGAATAAAATACGATATCCTTTTCCAATACCATGCCGTTGTCGGTTACGGAAAAGGTCTTGGAAAGATGCTCCTTTGGAGTCTGCTCCAATCCTGCAAAAATTTCTTCATACATCCGAGCAATCCGTTTTGGTGTCTCCAACAAGCCTTCCCGGTTCACGTCCTCGCCCATTCCTTCCAAAAGAAGTCTTACGCCGGCTTCAATTTTTTCTCTATCTATCATGTGCTTCTATCTCCTTAAGAGCATTCTTTACTTCTCCAAGATAGGACAGGGAGCCAAAGGACAGAACCATTCCCTGTTTTTCCTCTGCGGCTTCCATTGCCATCCTTACCGCTGCCCCTATGTCAGGTACATAGGTCACATCCCTATGATACTTCGCTGCTTCCTTTGCCAGTTCTGCCCCATCCATTGCACGGGAATTATGAGGGGTTACCGTAAATACCTTCGCCGCCAGCGGAAGCATCATCTTCAACATCTTTTCATGCTCTTTATCTGCAAGTACCCCTATTATATATATAATCTCATATTTTGTAAAACCCATTTCCAGGGTTTCCCGCAATTTTTTCGCTGCATCTTCGTTATGGGCACCATCGATGACCAACAAAGGCTGTTCCGACAAAATAGAAAAGCGTCCCTCCCACTGTGCCTGCTCCAATCCATCTTTCAGCTGCTCCGACGTAATGGAAAAACCGCGCTGATTCAATATCCGAATCGTTTCTATGGCGCACAAGGCATTCTGCAGCTGGTATTTTCCCAGCATCTTCAGCCGGATTTCTCCCAGCTTTTCATGTGAAAAGCACAGGCGGGCATGTTCCATCCGTAGGTTTTTCACCTGCTCGTCTCCGGTATAAAAAACCGGAACCTTTTTCTCCCGGCAAACCCCGTTGATGAGTTCACGTACTTCTTCTATAGGGGTAATGGCTGCCACTGCTGCCCCTTCTTTGATGATTCCGGCCTTCACAGCCGCAATTTCTACTAACGTATCTCCGAGAAAGCCCATATGATCCCTGCTGATGGAGGTCAGTACACTGGCCACCGGCTTCTTAATGACATTCGTGGCATCGGTTGCCCCGCCCATGCCGGTTTCCAGAATCACAAGCTCACATTTCTGCTGGTAAAAATATAAAAAGGATGCAGCCGTCTCCACCTCAAACAAAGTGGGCTGGCTCATGCCTTTTGCCACCATCCGGTCACAGGCTTCCTTCACGAGACTGATTACTTTGGCGTAATCTTTTCCACTGATATTCTGCCCGTTGACGCGATAGCGTTCTGCCTCCTCAAAAACCGCCGGGGAAGTATATTTTCCTACGCGATAGCCCGCTTCCAGCAAGACAGACTCCAGCATGGCACAGACGGAACCCTTTCCGTTGGTGCCTGCCACATGGATGACGGAAAGCTGATCCTGAACGTCTGACAGTTCGTGCATCAATGCCGTAATGCTGTCCAGACCCAGGATACTTCCGGCTTTCTTTATGGTTTCTATATAGGTTCTTAACTCATTTTCGCTTAAAATATTATGGTTGTCCAATTCTTACACATCCTTTGCCTGCTATAAATCTTTCTCAAAATGCTGGTAATCCTTTGAATTTTTCCAATCGCCGCCCCAGGTAAATCCGTACTGCGTAAAAAGCTTGTAACACTGATCATCGTGGTCAATTTTGTGTGGAAAATCCCTGCTCTGATCCGCATAGGCAGTGGCATTGGCAGGCTCGACGGACAATTTACCATTCACTGTCTTCACATAGGGATTATAAAGAGGATTGATGTCCACGGCAAGCCCCAGGCCATGCTTCGATACTTTTGTGGTATGGGAAATGAAACGGAAGTTAAAGGCAGATGAATTGTTGTCACTCATGGAGGCCTCATCATCCGCATCATACTCATCCACCAGACACACTTTCTCAATGGGATACTCCGCCTGATACAGTTCCCGGAAAATGGCAAGGACATCCTCGGCGATGGCTTTGTTTACCACCAGTTCGCCTTCCTTCGTCTGCCCGTCAAACCCCATATGCAGCACATGGAGATAGCGAAGATCCTCCCGGGGCACCGTACAGTTGTCCTTATAGGACAGGCCCTGCATTTTTTCAAAAATATCGTCCGGGATTTCGGAGATGTAGAAGTCCTGATGTCGATGATCTTGTGTTTCCTCGGATTCTGCAGCAGAATCCACTGATTTCTCAGATTCCGGGGCAGGTTCCGAGGATTCCCTTGTCGTTTCCGCTGTAGATTCCGGCAGCTCCGAGGCCTTGTTCTCGCTTTTTTCATGATCCTTGAACCGATGACAACCTGCTACTGCAGCCACTGCTGCCAATAAAAAAATGGCTGTGATAATGATTCCTTTATGTTTTCTCAAAGCTAACTCCTTTTGATCCGTACTTTTCTCACCCTTTGTACGGACTGAATCCCAATTTCTCTATTTAGGTTCGTACGCCCTCTTTATACAGGCGGAATTTGATCTTGCCATTACCACCATTTTAAGCGGGTCGTTCAACTCTTTTTTCACGAATATCCATTTTGATGATGTCAAATATTCCGGATCTTCGCTCTGCTAATAAGCTGCGTTCCCTTTTTCGGTGTATCGACCTTTACCCACTGTGCATCTGCCTCCATAAACGTACCCTTTATTGCTATATCCATGCCTATCACCTCGATGTCTTAATTTTAACATTCATGATTTCAGCTTGCAATAAGAGTCTTTGGCTCTTTACTAGGATGCAATTATTCTCTCCGCCTGTCCCTTGCTAATTCCGTGCATTATTTAATCTATTTCTTCCGACTTTTCCATCGCCTCTTTCAGGAATCTCTCTCATTTTATATCATCATTCAAAAAATCAGCGTAAGCATTTCAGCTGCATTGTTACTTTATAAGCCTGATAATGTGTAAATAAGTCTTTTGCGTTGTTGTCATACTTGCATATCCTAATCTGCGTGCAACACTTGTTATTGATACGCCCGCAAACAATAATAAGGAAGCATGTGTATCATGTTCTAAAGGATAATTCTAGGACACACAACAATTCATCAATACAACCGGCTTATCTGTAATAAAAACGAAAGGACGAAAAGCTATGAAACTTATAAAAGAACAGAGTTTACTTCGAACTGTATTCATTGGACGGAACACAGGAAGTGCCGGAGGACTACACAGAGATTTCTCTGGTGTGTGTCAGACAGGCCGGATTGTACTTAGGAAGGGAAGCCAAAAAGAATTCAGCAAGGCTTCTTGATAAGGTAGTAGGGAACGATTAAGACGAAAACAACACTTTTCCCTTATAGCTTCCTCACAAGGGAAAAAATAAGGGAAAAGTGCAAATTACATAGATGTTGATGGGCTGGGATGCCCGAAAATACTGGAAAGTTGAGAAAATACACGAGCAATTTTGATTTTTACGGAGGAGAACAAAAAGACAATTCAGATTGGTGAACAATTTTCTCGTCTGGATATTAGAGAGATTTCATATAGCAAAAAGGGAAAATATAATACATATCAAAGATATGATGGTACTTGGTATGGCAGATATGGTAGAAAGCCGGGACAATAATACCGGTGGACATATCAAGCGGACCAGTTCGGTTGTGAAAGTATTTTCCGCCAGACTGAAAAAACATTGTGACGTCCTGGGAATCAGAGATGTTATAAAGAAGCATTTTCCTATGACAAAGCGTTTGCTATCATTAAGGAATCCATGGGCGAACATTTTGATCCGGAACTTGGAAGAATCTTTCCGGAATGCCAGGTTTCTTCCGGCTGATGAATCTCGATGATGTTATCATTGAACTCAAAGGTAAAATGAACCACCACCTCCCCTCTTGCAACCACTGACCTCTCCACCTGGTCAGCACTCACTCCCACAATCACGGCCCCAAAGAACTGTGCCATAACCGCTTCATTCGGTGCAAACTCGATGGAAATAATCTTCACATCACTCTCGCCTACCGTAAAAGAGCTGGCATTGATAAAAGTATGAATACCAATCTTGCCAGCTTCCTCGTTATCGATGATCTGATTTAAGAGTCCTGAAATATTCTTGTCATTCTTTGACTTGGCATGTGCCAGTCTCGGATTCTTACCAACACCCTTAAGCGTGTGCTTTC
>ONEJ01000064.1 GCA_900316805.1 uncultured Lachnospiraceae bacterium | reverse complement strand
TGGATACTTCAAGCTCTGAGATATCCAGATCCACTTCAATTGTCGTGTCCGGTTTGCGTTGGGACAAAAGGCAAACCGTCTCCACGTGTCCACTATTCGGAAACTGATCAAACGCCCGGACCCGCTTCAGCTCATACCCCCCATCCACCAGTATCCTAAGATCCCTGGCCAGCGTCGCCGAATCGCAGCTCACATACACGATCCGCCGGGGCTTCATGGCCAGCATGGTGGACAGGCAGCGCTCATCGCAGCCCTTCCGGGGCGGATCCACCACGATTACATCCGGATGCCGCATTTCGTCAGAATCTGCATTCTTCTCGTAAAACTCCGGCAGCACTTCCTCCGCCTTGCCCACGAAAAATTCTGCGTTGGTGATGCCGTTGAGCTTTGCATTGTTTTTTGCATCCTCAATGGCCTGGGGAACGATTTCCACCCCATAAACCTGCTTCGCCCTCTGGGAAAGAAACAGGGAGATGGTACCAATGCCGCAGTAGAGATCCCAGACGGATTCCTTCCCGGTGAGGCCTGCATATTCCAGAGCCGTGCTGTAGAGTTTCTCCGTCTGCACCGGATTTACCTGATAGAAGGACTGGGGGGAAATGTGATAGGCGATCGCCGTATCCATAACGGAGAAATCCGCTGTATCCCGCAGATGAATGTAGTCTGTGATATAGGGCATTCCCCAGATACAGTGGGTGCTTCTACCCAGGATCACATTGGTGCGCTCCACGTTGACATTGTAGGAAATGGATGTCATGCCGGGAATCTGCCTTAGTCTTTCCTCCAGCTCCTGCTGCATAGGCAGACGATCCCCGTTAATCACCAGACATACCATGATTTCCTTTGTGGTAAAACCATAGCGGGTCAAAATATGGCGTACCAGTCCCGACCCGTCTGACTCATCATAGGCGGGAATCTGATACGCCTTCATCCAATCCTTTACTGCCTGCAAAATCTCTTTATTCTCCGGTACGCCTAAGAGACAGTCCTCCACCGGAATGATACAATGGGTTCGGGAGGCATAAAAGCCGGTTACCACTTCGCCGTCCTTATCATATCCTACCGGAAACTGGGCCTTATTGCGGTAGCGGAAGGGCTCCTCCATCCCCACAATGGCTTCCATAACCGCCTTAAGTTCCTCCCCAGAAAAGCCGCCGATCCTCATCAGGTTATTTTTCACCTTCTGCTCCTTAAATTTCAGCTGCTCCCCATAGGAAAGTGCCTGGATCTGGCAGCCGCCGCAGCGTCTGTGCAGGGGGCAGGCCGGTTCCACCCGGTAAGAAGATGGCGTGGTAATCTTCTCCACTCTGGCATAGCCGTAATTTTTCTTCAGCTTGACCGCCTTCGCCAGGATCTCATCCCCCATCAGCGCATCCTTGACGAAAAAGGTCATACCCTCATATTTTCCGATTCCCTCGCCATCAACCCCCATATCCGTAATGGTGAGGGGAAATAAATCATTTTTCTTCACAGTAACTCCTATCGAATATTACTTACTTGTTTTGCGCACATTGCTGTCCAGCAGGCGGTTGAAGCCCTGCCATTCCAGATTATTGTCCGCAACATTGACAAGAAGCTCCCGCATGGTCTCCATCTTGGCATCCACATTATCCGCAAAGCTTAAAGCCAGCGCCTCCACCAGGGCCGGTTTCTTTGGAGAACCGTATTCCAGTTCCCCGTGATGGGCAAGAATGCAGTGCTTCAGCTCATTGGCCAGCACCTCCGGGAAGCCGTCGATGGCTCTGATCTTCTCGCCTACCCACTCGGCGCCGATCATAATATGCCCCAGCAGCTGTCCTGCATCCGTATAATCATTAGCAGGAAAAGCCGAGAGTTCCTTCAGCTTTCCGATATCGTGAAACATTGCCGCCGTCAGCAGAAGATCCCTGTTCAAAAACGGATAGTTCTGTGCGAAATAATCACAGTTTTTTGTCACGCTTAAGGTGTGCTCCAAAAGCCCGCCCACGAAGCCGTGATGAACACTTTTGGCAGCGGAGTGGAATTTGAATTTTGCAGCAAAATCTGCATCATCAAAAAAGCTTTGTAACAGCCGGTTCAGGTATGGATTTTTGACAGAAGCAACATACTTAAGAAGCTGTCCATACATTTCCTCCACATCCTTATCAGTGGTAGGAAGGTATTCCTTGGGCTCGTATTCTCCCTCATGGGCTTTTCTCGCCCGCTTGATGGAGAGCTGGAGATTTCCCTGGAAGCTGGTGATATCACCGGTCACTGCCACGTAATCCAACGCATCAAACTCATCAATACCCACGGAGCCCGGATCCCAGATCTTTGCATCCAGTGTCCCCGTCTTATCCTGCAGAATTACGTTATCGTAGGGCTTCCCCGCCTTTGTCAGTGCCGCCTGCTTGAATTTGCAAAGATAAATCTCGTTAATTCTCTCTCCTTCACGAAGCGTTTCGATATATTTCATGATAATCTCCTTTATCTAACCATCTATTATTTGAGTACCCCGGCTTCTACCTGGAAGGTCATCTTCTTATAGCCTCCGGTTCCCTCCCGCATGATCACCACCGGATAGCTCTGTCCCACTGACAGTTCCAGCAGGGTACTGCTGAATTCCTCTGCATTCGTTACTTTCCTGCCGGCCAGTTTCACGATGACATCCCCGCTTCTTAAGCCCGCCTTCATTGCCGGAGAATCCATGGCTATTTCCTTGATAAATACACCCTGCGGAAGTCCGTATTTGTCAGAAATCCCCTTGGTCACGGTGGAAGAGTAAATGCCAAGGTTTGGCACATCCCGGTTTCCATACAAAAGCTCCATCACCGGCTCCAGTTCTGTCACATCCACCGCCATCAGCGTACTGGAGGAGGCCGTGTTATAATCCTGCATCACAACACCCACCATCTTTCCTTCGGTGCTGATGAGGATACCGCTGCCATTCTTGTTGGCCACAATATCCGTGGTATAGACGGAATAATTTTTATCCTGAGTGGAAATTTCATTATTGGTAGCAGTGATATTTCCTGTCAGAATGGAATAATTGGTTCCCAGAGGGCTTCCCAGTGCGATGACCATACTGCCCTTATGCAGCGCAGGTGTACTGCCGATTTCCATAACCTCGATAGCAGAAAGCACAGAAGTCTCCAGCTTGTCCTTATCCACCGTCAGTACCGCAAGGCCGGTATTGCCATCGTATTTCATAAGCTGTGCCGGGGCAACCGAATCATTGATAAAAGTCACCTGAATCTCTGACGCATCCTTGATTACCTTTTTCTCCGTCAGTATGAAGAGTTTTCCATCCCGGTTACCGATAATTGTCCCAGATCCCTGTCCTTCTCTCTCGTAGGAATTGTTGAACCAGTCTGTATCACTGACCACACTGGTAATGGTTACAATGGATCGGTTTGCCCGGGTGCCAATGGCGTAAAGCTCCGTCTGGATCCGCTGATAATCCTCGATGGAAAGCGGCTCCCGACTGTTCTGACCGGAATACTCCTGCTGCTGGTCTGCCCCCATCTGACTGTCCTTCTGTGGCTCCCGGGACGGGGGGTTCTGCGTATCCTCCCCCGGCATACTCTCCTCCCACTGCTGCCGCAGTCCCGGTATCATAACGTACATGGTCAGTCCCATAGTCAGGGCAAAGGTCACGCCACACAACGCCGACACCGCTGTCTTCTTCAGTATCTGACGGTGGGTCAGCGGCTTATTTTTGATTTTTTCCCTTACAAAATCCCTCTCTGGTACCTGTTTTCCTTCCATCTTACCCCTTCTTACTTATCCGTGGAATAAAACATCATATATCAAACTTATTATATTCGTAATTTCCTTCCCTTGCAACCATTTTTGCCTTTTCCAAACCGCCCAAATGGATTATACTAGGAGTATCAATAATAAGATAAAAGGAAAAATCATATGAATCAAAAAGTTTACCATACATTAGAATTTGATAAGGTCCTGGCACAGCTTTCCGGTTTTGCTGCCTGCGAGGAGACGAAAAAGCGCTGCCTTTCCTTACAGCCCCTGACGGACGCTGCAGAGATCGCAGAACTTCAGGAGACCACCGCAGATGCCTTAAGCCGTCTTTACAAGGGAAGCGGCATCAGCTTTTCCGGGGTAAAAAATGTCAATGCCCCTCTGAAGCGGCTGGACATCGGCGGCACCTTAAACACCACAGAGCTTTTGACCATCGCCTCCCTTCTGGAAGCGGCCAAACGGGCCAAGGCCTATGACCGCAGTGATCATGCGCAGGAAAAATCAGACTCCCTATCACCGCTGTTTGCCCGGCTGGAGCCCCTGACACCGCTTTTAGAGGAAATCCGCCGCTGCGTGCTTGGGGAGGATGAAATCGCAGATGATGCCTCCCCTGCACTGTCCAAAATCCGCCGGCAGATCCGGGGCATGAACGACCGGATCCATGCCCAGCTCACCGGCATCATGAACAACACCACCACCCGCAGCTACCTGCAGGATGCCGTCATCACCATGCGGGATGGCCGCTACTGTCTGCCGGTGCGGGCAGAATCCAAGACCCAGGTGCCCGGCATGGTGCACGACCAGTCCGCCAGCGGATCAACCCTTTTCATCGAACCTATGGCTGTGGTGAATCTCAACAATGAACTGCGGGAATTATTTCTGAAGGAGCAGGAGGAAATCACGGTGATTCTTGCGCAGTTGTCCAACCGTGTCCTGGAAAATGCCTGTGCCATCCGGGAGGATTACGCCGTTCTTGCAGAACTGGACTTCATTTTTGCCAAGGCACAGCTGGCAAAATTCTACAACGGCGCCGCTCCCACTTTCAACAAAGAGGGACGAATCCGTATCCGCAAAGGCCGCCATCCGCTTTTGGATCCCAGGAAGGTGGTTCCCATTGACGTACATCTGGGGGAGGATTTCAAACAGCTGATCGTCACCGGTCCCAACACCGGCGGTAAAACGGTTTCCCTGAAAACCGTGGGGCTTCTAACCCTGATGGGGCAGGCCGGACTTCACATTCCTGCTGCAGACCGCAGTGAGCTGGCGATTTTTGATGAGATTTTTGCAGATATCGGAGACGAGCAGAGCATCGAGCAGAGCTTAAGTACCTTCTCCTCCCATATGACCAACATTGTGGAGATTCTGGAGAAAGCCGATGACCGGAGCCTTTGCCTCTTTGATGAGCTCTGTTCCGGGACGGATCCCACAGAGGGAGCCGCTCTCGCCATTGCCATCCTGCACAAGCTGCATCAGTATGGCGCAGTTACTATGGCCACCACCCACTACAGTGAGCTGAAGGTCTATGCCCTTTCCACGCCCGGGGTGGAAAATGCCTGCTGTGAATTTGATGTGGACACCTTAAGCCCAACCTACCGGCTTCTGATCGGCATTCCCGGCAAGAGCAACGCCTTTGCCATCAGCACGAAGCTTGGGCTCTCGGAAAGCATCATAGAGGATGCCAGAGGCCGTCTCAGCGAAAAGGATGCTGACTTTGAAGACATGCTGGCGAATCTGGAGGCCAGCCGTGTGACGATTGAGAAAGAACGGCTGGAGATCAACCGCTACAAATCAGAGATTGAGGAATTAAAGAAGCGTCTGACGGCCAAGAATGAAAAGCTGGATGCCAACCGGGACGACATCTTACGAAAGGCCAACGAGGAGGCTGTCCGCATCCTGAAAGAAGCCAAAGACCTGGCCGACGAAACCATCCGCAACTTCAACAAGTACGGGCAGGGCAAGGCGCCCATGAGCCAGATGGAGAAGGAGCGCAGCAATCTCCGGGAGAAGATGAGTGAGCGGGAGAAACAGCTTACCCTGAAGAAAAAAGAGCCCGTCAACCACAAGGTGCCCAAAAAGCTCCGGATTGGAGACAGCGTCAAGGTGCTTTCCATGAATCTGAAGGGCACGGTTCACACCCTCCCCAATGCCAAGGGAGATCTGTATGTGCAGATGGGCATTCTCCGTTCGCTGGTCAACATCAAGGATCTGGTGCTGATCGACGAAGATGCTTCCCCGGCGGCAAAGAAATTCGGCGGTTCTTCCTCCGGCAAGCTGAAGATGAGCAAATCTGCTTCCGTCTCCACAGAGATCAATCTCATCGGCATGACGGTGGACGAGGCCCTTGCCCATCTGGACAAATATCTGGATGATGCCTATCTGGCTCACCTGCCTTCGGTACGCATCGTCCACGGAAAAGGCACCGGAGCCCTGCGAAACGCAGTGCAGTCCCACCTGAAGAGCCAAAAGTACGTGAAATCCTACCGCATGGGCGAATCTCAGGAGGGTGGCGCCGGTGTGACCATCGCATATTTTGAATAGGAGGAATCCATATGGTATCTAAACAGAAAATTTTAATAGTAGATGATGACAACAATATTGCAGAATTGATTTCCCTTTATCTGACCAAGGAATGCTATGATACCAAAATTGTCAATGACGGGGAGGAGGCCCTGACGGCCTTTGAGCAGTACAATCCCAACCTGATTCTTCTGGATCTGATGCTTCCCGGCATTGACGGTTATCAGGTATGCCGGGAAATCCGCTCTCACAACAATGTCCCCATTATCATGCTATCCGCAAAGGGAGAAATCTTTGACAAGGTTCTGGGGCTGGAGCTTGGGGCAGACGACTACATCATGAAACCCTTTGATTCCAAGGAGCTGGTGGCGAGGGTCAAGGCCGTTCTGAGGCGCTACCAGCCGGTCCCCTCTGTCCGGAAAACCGAACCTGTGGTGGAGGTCAAATGCGTGGAATACCCGGATCTGATCGTCAATCTGTCCAACTACTCCGTGATGTACAACGGTCATCCCGTGGATATGCCGCCGAAGGAACTGGAGTTATTGTATTTCCTGGCCTCCTCCCCAAACCAGGTCTTTACCAGAGAGCAGCTTCTGGATCACATCTGGGGCTATGAGTATATCGGAGATACCAGAACCGTTGACGTTCACGTGAAACGTCTCCGTGAGAAAATCAAGGATCATGCCACCTGGTCTATCGCAACGGTCTGGGGCATTGGCTACAAATTTGAGGTAAAAGAATGAAAACATCGCTCTTTTTCAAGTACCTGACAGTTTTTTTGTGCTTTATCGTCCTGTCCTTTACCATCCAGTGCACCTTTACCCAGAGTGCCATTGACCGTTATCAGGAGGATCATGAAGCCCAGCAGCTTTACCGGGAGTCTGCCCAGATTGCCTCGGACTATGCATCCTCCTTCCTGAATGAGTCTCTGTCTCTGGAGGATTTTCAAAAACAGATGGCTGCACTGGAGAAATACCTTTCTGCCGAGATCTGGATGATCGATAACAAAGGGCGTATCCTCTTTAACTCCGGGGATGCCGAGGTCGGAAAGGCGGCTTCAGCCGCCCAGTATCAGGTTCTGTCTGATTTTGATACCGCAGATTTCGACAAATCCTATTACCGCATCAGCAACTTCTACGGATGCTTTTCGGAGCAGACCTTAACGGTGATTTCTCCGGTAACTGCCAACTACCGGGTACGCAGCTATGTGCTGATCCACAAACCTCTTTCCCGAATTACGGGAGATACAGATGATTTGATGAACATTACGTTTTTTACCGTGGGACTGGTATGCATTGCTTCCCTTCTCCTTTTTCTGGTTTTTGTTCTCCTGGTACACCTCCCGGTGCGAAAAATTACGAAGGTGTCCCGAAGCTATGGCAAGGGTCATTTCGAGCCCACTGTGGAGCTTCACACCAACGATGAACTGGGACTGATCGCCAACACCATGAATTATATGGCCAACGAGCTGAACACCCTGGAGGAGGACCAGCGCAAATTTATTTCCAACGTTTCCCATGATTTCCGTTCACCCCTGACTTCCATCAAGGGCTATGTGGAAGCCATGCAGGACGGCACGATTCCCCCGGAGCTTCAGGGAAAATACTTTAACATCATTCTCTTTGAGACAGAGCGGCTGACCAAACTGACCCAGGGGATTCTGGATCTGAACCGTTTTGGTCACCGGGGGATCATGCTGGATGTAGTGGATTTTGACATCAACCGCATGATCAAAACCACCATTTTAACCTTCGAGGGAACCTGCAGCAAAAAGGGACTCTCCTTCGATCTGGTGCTGACAGGAAAAGAACTGCTTGTGGCAGCGGACATGAGTAAGATCCAGCAGGTTCTCTATAACCTGATCGACAATGCCACGAAATTTTCCCACAACAACTCTTCCATCAAAATAGAGACCAGCATCAAAAATGAAAAGGTGCTGATCTCCGTCAAGGATCACGGCATCGGAATTCCGGCAGACAGTGTCAGCAAGGTCTGGGATCGCTTCTACAAGACAGATCTGTCCCGGGGAAAGGATAAAAAAAGTACGGGCCTTGGACTTTCCATCGTGAAGGAAATCATCCAGGCCCACAGTGAACATATCAATGTCATCAGCACCGAGGGAGTGGGCACGGAATTTATCTTTACCCTTCCTCTGTCAAAAAAAGAAGTGCAGTAAACCTGCACTTCTTTTTATTCCATATGATAGGCATTTCCTTTTCTGTCATAGGCTGTGCCATGCCCGGTCCAGTCAAAAGTCTCCGAATCCAGCTGCTGCTCTGTGGCATTGTAATCTCCCTGAAAAACATCATACTCAAAGCGGTATCCCTCCGGCGACAACGCCCGAAGAAACAGCCGCAGGTGATGGTTCTGCTGTGTAAGATCCTCCTGGGCAGCCGTATCCTGCGTGGTCCCCTCATCCGGCTGATTTTCCTGCGGAACCAGCGAATAGGAAAACTGACATTTCATTTCGGATTCATAGCTGTTGACCGGCAGAAAATCCTCTGCGATCAACTGCTGTGTTTCTTCCCGCTCCAGCTGCCGGTCTGCCTTCCAGCTCTGGCTGTCATCCTGCATAGTCTCCGCCATATCCGCAAACAGATCCTGTGTCCAGATTTCTTCCTCATCGAAAAGTGCCACCAATTCCAGACTCTCAAACTGAAATTGTTTTCCGCCGTCCAGCGCAAACTGCAGATTGGACTTAAGGCTCAGGGTATCCTCCCTGATGACAGGCGCATCCTCCAGTTTCCCGGATAACGCACCCTCCAGATTCATCCCCAGCCCGTCATAATCCTCCAATACCTCGGTGGATTTTTTCTTACCATTGGCCAGAAGAAACGTGACATTTCCGTCGAAGGACTTCTCCAGGGGCAGCCGGATACTTCCGGTGTAAGCATACCCATCCAGGGTCAGGGGACACTCCAGCGTCCCGAAATATACACTTACCCTGGTATTCTCGCTGTATTCCTTCGGAATCACAGACACATCCACCTCATAGTCCTTCCCGGCGAAATCCAAGTCCGTAATCTCGATGGTATAGCTCTCCACCATGCTAGCCTCTTCCTTAAGGGTTTTCTCAATACTGGACTGCATCCCGCTCACATCCGAAAGTACGATATTGGTAGTATCCTGCAGGTACACCAGCTGATTGATCAATTCCTTCAGTTTGGTATACATCATAAGCATGATCACAAGCCCTGCTGCCGCAAAAATTACTGCAATAATTGTTTTCCAATGAATCAACTTTCTTTTTTTCACGCATCCTGCTCCTCAGATGCTGCGATGGCAATTCCCAATTCCTCCAGCTGCTTGTCATCTACCGTTCCCGGAGCCTCCGACATGAGATCCGACGCATCCTTTACCTTCGGGAAGGCGATTACATCACGGATAGAGTCTGCATGAACCATGTGCATGATCATACGATCCACCCCATAGGCAAGTCCTGCGTGTGGCGGTACCCCATAAGAGAAGGCATCCAGCAGGAATCCGAACTGCTCATGGGCACGCTCCTTGGTAAAGCCCAGCACCTCAAACATCTTTTCCTGAATATCATCCTGATGGATACGGACAGAGCCTCCCCCCAGCTCCGTACCATTTAATACGATATCATAGGCCTTGGCACGGACGGAACCCGGATCCGAATCGATCTTGTCCCAATCCTCTTCCATAGGCATGGTAAACGGATGGTGCATGGCCATAAAGCGGTTCTCCTCGTCAGACCACTCCAAAAGTGGGAACTCCGTTACCCACAGGAAATTGTACTGATTCTCATCGATCAGTCCAAGCTCCTGGCCCAGCTGCAGACGGAGGGCTCCCAGAACATTCCATACAATCTTATTCTTATCTGCCGCAAAGAGAAGCAGGTCTTTCGGCTTACCATTCATTTTGGAAACCAGAGCAGAAAGTTCCGCCTCGGTCATAAACTTGGCAAAAGAGGATTTATAGGTTCCATCCTCGTTGATAGAAAGGTATGCAAGCCCCTTGGCGCCACAGCCCTTGGCAAACTCCACCAGCTTGTCAATCTTCTTGCGTGGCATCGCGCCCTGTCCCTCTGCGTTGATACCGCGGACGCTTCCACCATTCTCCAGAGCACCGGTAAATACGCCGAAACCACAGCCCTTTACCACATCGGAAACATCCACCAGTTCCATGCCAAAACGGGTATCCGGCTTGTCGGAACCGAAGCGGTCCATTGCCTCCTGCCACGGCATACGCTGCAGCGGAATCTGAACGTCCACACCAATAGCCTCTTTGAAGACATATTTCAGAAGACGCTCGTTCACATCAATAACATCATCAATGTCCACAAAGGACAGCTCCATATCTGCCTGGGTAAATTCCGGCTGACGGTCTGCACGCAGATCCTCATCACGGAAGCATCTTGCAATCTGGAAATAACGATCGTAACCGGAAGCCATCAGAAGCTGCTTAAACAACTGCGGAGACTGGGGCAGCGCATAGAAGTTCCCCGGATGCACACGGCTGGGAACTAAGTAATCTCTGGCTCCCTCCGGTGTGGACTTGCACAGGATGGGCGTCTCAATCTCTAAGAAGCCCTCATCAGCCATAAACTGACGCATCAGCCCCAGCACACGGCTCTTTAGCATCAGGTTTCTCTGGATATCCGGTCTTCTCAGATCCAGATAACGATACTTCAGACGAATATCCTCCTTGGTCTGGCTGTTCTCCTCAATGGCAAAAGGAGGAGTCTGGGCCTCGGAAAGAATCCGAAGGCTGGTAGCGACCACTTCGATATCACCGGTCTTTAAGTTCTCGTTCACTGCAGCGGTACGCTTCTGCACCGTTCCCTCAATGGCAACCACGAACTCACTGCGGAGAGTTCCAGCCTTCGCAAAGCCCTCACTTCCCACACTGTTCTCGTCGAACACGATCTGCAATAATCCGCTTCTATCCCTAAGATCAATAAAGATCAGACTTCCTAAATTTCTTCTCTTCTGTACCCATCCCATGACGGTGACCTTCTCGCCGATATTGGCATTAGACACCTCGGTACATCTGTGGCTTCTGTGTAAGCCCTTCATTGACTCTGCCATAACTTCCTCCTATTTATTAAAAAATTCTACAAAATCCTCATAGCCCTCTGCAGAAAGCTTTTCCTTCTGGAACTTCTTGTTCTTGTTCATGCGGACCACCAGCACCTGATGCCCGTTCTCTCTGGCTTCCTTCGCCTGCTCCATGACACTGACAAGCTTCTCTGCCGGATAATTTTTCTCCACAAGATAAGCCACCTTCCTGGGGCTTTCCGGAATCTTGAATCCGCTTTCCATCAGAAGCAGGATGATCCGCTCGAAACCAATGGAAAATCCGCAGGCCGGAACATCGTTTCCGGTAAACTTGCCGATCATCTTGTCATAGCGTCCACCGCCACCGCAGGCTGCCCCCAGCTCCGGCATGGAAATCTCAAAAATAGTTCCGGTATAATAGCTCATGCCCCGCACCAGCGTAGGATCAAAGACCAGCGTAAACTCTGCTGCCTTGGTGGCATTTACCGCCACAGCGATCTCAGTCATATTTTTGACAACATCCGCTTCTAAATATTCGCCCAATGTATCTGCCAGGAAAGCCATGCCCTCTGCCACATCCTTCTTATCCTCCAGAAGGGTAAAGAGATTCAGGTACTTGTCCACAGACTCCTTGGCATAACCATCCTTCTCCAGTTCCGCAGCCACGCCGTCAATGCCGATCTTATCCATCTTGTCCAGTGTGATAAATACACTGTCATAATCTTCTTCTGCAAATCCACTGTAAGCGGCCATTGCCTTTAAGATTCTCCGCTCATTGATACGAATCTCAAAGTTCTTAAAGCCCAATTTACCGATGGTGGTTGTTGTAGCGGAAATCAGCTCGATCTCTGCCAGATTGCTGGGCTCACCCAGGATATCAATATCACACTGGGTAAACTGACGATAACGGCCTCTCTGTGGTCGGTCTGCGCGCCATACACTGCCGATCTGCAACGCCTTAAAAGGTGTGGGCAGGTCGTTGGCATTGTTTGCATAGAAACGGGAAAGAGGCACCGTCAGATCATAACGCATACCAAAATCCACCACATCCGCCTCTTCCTTTGCGGTTTCCAGATTTAACTTTTCTCCACGCTTTAACACCTTAAAAATCAGCTTTTCATTCTCGCCACCCTGCTTGTTGGAAAGGTTTGCAATATTCTCCATACAGGGGGTCTCGATCGGTGTAAAACCAAAACTGCGGTAGGTTTCCTTGATTACGTTGGTCACATAATCGCGGATTTCCATCTCCGCCGGTAATATATCCTTCATGCCGTTGACCGGCTTCTTGCTCAGTGCCATCTGATTTCCTCCATTTTATCCCTTTGCTTACTGCGTCTTGATTGTAAACCGCAGACATTAAAAATAATTATAGTCTGTTTTCCCTCTGGAATCAACCAAAAACTTTCCTATTTATACCTTGTCTGTACACACTGTCTTTCTTCCATCCGGCAAATTCCGGCTGCTTCCCCTGCTGCTGGCTCTGGTGGCGGGCGGCCTCATCTACATCGTGATCTTTTCACTGATTCACCTGAAAAAGGCCTACGGACGCTGTCTGAAGCTGGGGATTACCAAAGAGGATCTGCACAAGGTCATCAAATCCAGCCTGGTATTTTCCATCGTTCCAAGCCTTTCCATCGTAGTGGGACTCTTCGCACTGATCTCGGTGCTGGGCGTGGTATGGTCCTGGTGGAGACTCTCCGTCATCGGATCCCTGTCCTATGAATCCCTGATTTCCAGCAGCGTGGCATCGGCTCTCAAGTTTTCCTCCACAGCAGAAATGCTGGAGCAGGCTACCGGAAGCCAGTTCGGTGTTGTGATGATCCTTATGAGTATCGGTATGTTAAGTGGTTTCTTCATCCTGATTCCTTTTGGCAAAAAGCTCTCCATGAGCGTTGTGAAAACAGAGAATTCCAGCAGTTGGAAATATGTATTAAGCGGCACCTTCATGCTGTGTCTCTTCGCAGTTTACATCCCGGTTCTTCTGATCGGCGATACCATTCAGGCTTCCGTTATGCTGACAGGCCTGGTCATTGCTGTAGTTCTGGGTGCCTTGGCATCCAAGCCGAAGCTGCGGTGGTTAAATGAGTTTATCATGGCCTTCTCCATGATCGGAGGCATGATTTCCTCCATCTTCTGGACCAAGCTGTTTCAATAATTTTTGAAAGGAGAATTTTCGATGAGTAAAAAGACAAAACAGACAACTGTCATGGATCCCTTTCAGGCATGGTGCCACAAGTGGAGCCGCCTGGGAACCGTAATCATGTTAGCCTATATGGTGGCTCTGCCCTTTATCGTACTGGCATATTATCACTGCATACCGTCCTTCGGGGATGTCATCAATCTGTCCACTATCAGTATCCTGATGATCTATATTCCGGTAGGTATTTCCGAGGCCTTAAGCTACACACCAATCCTCGGTTCTTCCACCTACCTGACCTTTATCACCGGTAACATCATGAATCTGAAGCTTCCGGTAGCGGTCAATGCCATGAAGCTGGCCAAGAAAGAAGCCAACACGCCTGAGGGCGAAGCCATCTCCTGTGTGGCTGTATTAGCACTTTTCGTAAGAATCACCAGCGGCGGTTCCTTATTCGGTATGATCGGATTTCTGATCCTGTTCATGCTTCCGGTTGCTATCATCTCTTCCCGCATTATGTGGAAAAAGGGAATTATCAAGGTTGTGGATAATGACGGGAGTGTCGCTGAGAAAGCAGAAGAAAAATAAATATATGTAAACAGCGGGCTGCCGGACGAATCATTTCGTCCGGCAGCCTTTTTATGTTCCGTTTTTATTTTGTAAAGTTACCGCTGCAAACTATTTCTTCTGTATTCCGTTGGCAGAACGCCATAGGTATCCTTAAAAGCCGTCGTAAATCTGCTCTGGCTCTCGTAACCAACAGACCGGGCAATCTCCGAAATATTGTCCGGCGTTTCCCTCAGCAGCTTCGCCGCCCGCTCCATGCGGTGCTTTTTCATGTGCACAGCAATGGATACGCCATAGACCTCTTTAAAGGCCTTCTTTAAAGTCGTGGTATTCATCAGAAACTTTTTCGCTAGTTCTTCAATTGTAATACGTTCGGATAAATGCTCCATTAAATATTTGTGAATACTATGAATGATTTCCTGCGGAGATGCATGATAGTCAACTTCCTCCTGTGGACAAGTAATTTCCATGACCTGTTCCACAACCTCGTGAAGCAATTCACTTTCCCTCGTATCAGCCGCTTTGTAATAAACTTCTTTCCCTTCACGCCTGCCGGAAATCAAGCCGCATTCATTCAGGGAGCGTAGATGATGGGATACCGCCGGACTGGACATATCCATCATGGCGGCAATATTGATGACGCATTCCTCCCGATGGCATAGAAGCCAGAAAATACGGATCCTCGTTGGATCTCCAAGCTTTTTTAAAATTTCTGCTGCGGCTGCAAAACGGTGGACCTCCGAGAGTTCCTTATGCATATTTTCAATATTTTTATTTTCGCCATGTTGATGGGGTAATGTAAATTTTTCCATTCTGCCGACTCCTTTTAGCCTTTTTAGAAACCTTCTTCGCCATTTTGGGAATGTATCTTTCCCAAGTATTGATTTTATCTTTTGGGTGAATTATACTGCGGCTATAACAATTAAACAAGTATTTAATCTTAGAAATTTATTTCAGAAAGGAAAGAAAATGATGAAAAAGACTTACAAGATCGAAGTGGACTGCGCAAACTGTGCTAATTTAATGGAAGATGCCGCCCGCAAAACTGCCGGAGTCGCATCCGCAACCGTAAACTTTATGACCCAGAAGATGATTGTAGAATTTGAAGAGGGTCAGGATTCCAAAGCTGTCATGCAGAATGTTCTGAAGGCCTGCAGAAAAGTAGAACCTGACTGCGAAATCTATTTTTAATCATCAACAAGAATTTCCCTGAGCTTTGCCGGAAAATCCGGGACTCACCAAATGAGATTGAATCCTGTGAAAAAAGGAGAACAGATATTATGAATAAAAAACAAAAAAAGAGGCTGCTTCGCATCATAATCTGTGCCGTTATGCTGGTTGGATTACAGTTCATCCCGGTAACCGGCATTGTACAACTGGGACTCTATTTGATTACTTACCTCATTATCGGTTACGACATTTTGAAAAAAGCCGGCAGAGGTATTTTAAACAGACAGGTATTTGACGAAAATTTCCTCATGTCTATTGCTACTGTTGGAGCATTCATACAGGCTGTTTACACAAGAAGCGGTGACTATGTGGAAGGGATTGCAGTAATGCTGTTCTACCAGATTGGAGAGCTTTTCCAAAACTACGCGGTGGGAAAAAGCAGAGCCAATATCAGTGCTTTAATGGATATCCGTCCCGATTATGCTAACATTGAAGTGGATGGAGCCCTGAAACAGGTGGATCCTGACGAAGTAGCAATCGGCAGTATTATCGTCGTACAGCCCGGTGAAAAAGTGCCCTTAGACGGCATTGTCGCAGATGGAATTTCCAGCTTAAATACCAGTGCACTTACCGGTGAAAGTATGCCTCGTGATGTCCGGGAAGGCGATGAAATTATCAGTGGCTGTATCAATATGACAGGCGTTTTAAAAATCCGGACGACAAAGGATTTTGGAGAATCTACGGTTTCAAAGATTCTTGATCTTGTAGAAAATGCAAGCTCCCGCAAATCCAAATCTGAAAATTTTATCTCCAGATTTGCGAAAATCTACACGCCCGCCGTATGTTACAGCGCACTGGCACTGGCTGTCTTACCGCCTATTATCCGCGTGGCATTCCTGGGACTGCCCGCCGAATTGGGGGTATGGACCTATCGTGCCCTAACCTTCCTGGTTGTAAGCTGTCCCTGTGCCTTAGTCATCAGTATCCCCCTTAGTTTTTTTGCAGGAATCGGCGGTGCCAGCAAGGAGGGTATCTTAGTCAAAGGTTCCAACTATCTGGAAGCCTTGTCACAGGCTAAATATGTTGTCTTTGACAAAACCGGTACTTTAACCCAGGGTGTATTCGAAGTCAGTGGTGTTCATCATAATAAGCTGGAAGACTCTCTTCTTCTGGAATACGCCGCTCTCGCAGAATGTGCATCCTCCCACCCCATCAGTAAGAGTCTGCAAAAAGCCTATGGAAAAGAAATCGACAGAAGCCGTGTATCGGACCTCGAAGAAATCAGCGGTCACGGCATCGTTGCCAAGGTCGATGGAAAGACAATTGCAGCGGGAAACAGTAAGCTGATGAAAAAGCTGGGCATTTCTTATGCGGACTGCCACAGCGTAGGAACCATCATTCATATGGCAATTGATGGAGAATATGCCGGTCATATCGTTATTTCCGATGTCGTAAAACCACATTCCAAAGAAGCTGTTTCTGCCTTAAAGAAAGCCGGTGTGGAAAAAACAATCATGCTGACCGGTGATGCTGACAGAGTTGCGAAACAAGTGGCAGCAGAACTTGGTGTTGATGAAGTTCACAGCGAACTGCTCCCCGGCGACAAAGTCGCTGAGGTCGAAAAACTTCTCTCCCTGAAAAAGGGAAAAGAACAACTTGCTTTTGTGGGGGATGGAATCAATGATGCCCCTGTGCTGACCCGTGCAGACATCGGTATCGCAATGGGCGCAATGGGATCCGATGCAGCCATTGAAGCGGCAGATATTGTACTTATGGACGATAATCCACTGCAGATTGCGAAAGCAATTAAGATTTCCAGAAAATGTATCGGTATTGTGAAGCAGAACATTATATTAGCTTTGGTTGTAAAGTTTGCCTGCCTTGCCCTGAGTGCGATAGGCATCGCAAATATGTGGCTGGCTATCTTTGCTGATGTAGGTGTTATGATTATTTCCGTACTCAATGCGATTCGTGCGTTAAGAGTCCATAAGCTGTAATAAAAAGGGCAGATACAAAATCTATCGATCTCGTATCTGCCTTTACTCTGTTATTTTACAATAGGTATATCGTACTCTGTTCCAATAAGATTTATTTAAAAATTCAACTATTCCTTAGAAAACAACAGCCGTTTTCTCTCAATCATCTCGTCGATCCTCTCGATATACTGCCCTGCATCCTTCACATTCTCACACCTCTCAATTCGGTGGGTCCCGTCAGGATTCGGCTGTGCCCACACCCGCTTGGTGCTGCTTCCGGCACCGCAGGCAACGATGGTCTGGACTTCCTCCATGATCAAAATGTTATAAACCCCGGCCTTCCCCGGCTTAGCATACCCCACATTTTCCATGTTGCCGGCCATGCCCTTCTGGCGGTAAAGGTAATAAGGAGAAAGCCCCATCTCTTCACAGTAATCCCCGCACAGATCCATGTGTTCCTTGGTGTTCACCATCTGCATTTTCTCGTAGCGGTCCTTGTAGATATTCAGACGGGCAGCCCGCTTGATGGCAAGGGAGTGGATCGTGATATTGTCCGGATCCAGTTTCTTTAACTCCTCCATGGTATGGCGCACATCTTCCAGATCTTCCTCCGGAAGCCCCATGATGAGATCCATGTTGATGTCATCAAAGCCCAGCCTTCTGGCCAGCTTGAAGCTTTCGACAGTCTGCTCTACCGTGTGATGCCGCCCGATGATGTCCAGAGTCTCCTGCTTCATTGTCTGGGGATTGATGGAAATTCGGCTGATGCCGTTGTCCCGAAGGACTGCCAGCTTCTCCTCCGTGATGGAATCCGGCCGCCCTGCCTCCACGGTAAATTCCAGACAGTGGGACAAGTCATAGCTTCCCCTGATCTTTTTGATCAGCCGGTCCAGCTGATCAGGCTCAAGTGTCGTTGGTGTTCCGCCACCGATATAGACAGAATTTAAGGTTTTCCCGGCAAAATTCTCCGCCACGTAATCCAATTCCTTCTCCAGTGCATCCAGGTAGGTATCTACTTTACTTTTCCAGGATGCCAGCGGATAGGAGGTAAAGGAACAGTACAGACAGGTGCTGGGGCAGAAAGGAATCCCCACATACAGACTGTAGCCATTCTCATAATCGATCTGGGACAAAAGTGCCCGCTCCCGCTCTGCAATCTCGATCGACAGCTGAATCTTCTCATCCGAGGCAAGATAGGTCTGCTTCATGTATGCAGCAATTTCCTCATGGCTTTTCCCCTCATTCAGAAGCTTCATGGGAATCTTGGTGGGGCGGATGCCTGTCAGGGTTCCCCAGGGCAGGGCATGTCCCGTCTCCTTCTCTAAAAGCTGGTACAAATGCTCCTTCAGGGCATTTTTCGCAGCTGTTCGGTCAGAAAAATCCACCGCAAAGGTACAACGCGCCGGTCCTTCCGGTGCATCCTCCCATGCGATGGTAATCGAGGTATCTTCATATTGAATCTCAAAGCGGTCTGCCACTGATGTATCGGCAGAGGCGCTGCCACTTTCCGCTGTCCTCCTCTCAAGGGAGTGGTTGGTGCAGGCCACGTTTTTCCCTTCGGCCTGTGCCTCCGGTGTGTAATAGATCTCCACATCCTCCTTGGGGAAAAAGGCCTTCAGCAGCGAATGGATATCATATTCAAATTCGGTTCGGTTTAAGGTTACGTTTATCATGCGTATGGGTTGTACATCCTCTCATTCTCTATGGTGGTCACATCGTTGTGGCCCGGGTACACGGTGGTGCGTTCCGGCAATGTCAGAAGCTTTTCCCTTACGGAGCGAACCAATTGGGATTCACTTCCTCCCGGCAGATCGCTGCGTCCTACCGAGCAGCAGAACAGTGTATCTCCGCTGAAAAGCACTTCCTCATATGGGAAATAATAGCAGCAGCCGCCCTTGGTATGTCCCGGTGTAAAAAGCACCCGGATATGGAAACCTGCCAGATCCAGTTCCTGCTGATCCTTCACAAAAACATCCGCATGGAACACTTTCTGCTCCCCGATCATCCAGGAAACATTTAAGTTGGAGTCTTCCAGCGTCTCCTTTTCCGTCTCATAGGCATAAATTTGAATACCAAATTCCGCTGCCAGTTCCTCTGCCCCTGTAGCATGGTCAAAATGTCCATGGGTCAGAAGGATTGCCACCGGTGTACATCCCTCCTGCCGGATCTTCTCTGCCAGCTGCTTCGGGCTTTCTCCCGGATCGATGACCAGAAGCTCCTTCGTATCCTCATTGATTGCAAAATAGCAGTTGGTCTGCACCGGACCTACCACATACTGATTGATTTTCAGTTTTCCCATTTTCTCACCCTGTTGTTCTTTCTATATCAATAACACTTTCGATTTGTTTGATCTTCTCCACGATCTTCGTGATCTGTTCCCGGCCCCTGGTCTGAAAAGCCACCTCAATGGAGGCAACTCCCTGCTTGCTGGTGTTGGAATGAATGCCGGAAATATTGATCTCCGCCTCTGTAAAGGCCCTTGTAATATCCACCAGAAGACCCGGTCGGTCATGACAGAAGATTCTGATATCTGCATGATACTCGCCAAATTCTTCCCGCTCAGCACCAGCCTGCCATTCTGCCTCGATGAGACGCGCACGCTCCATCTCGGACAAATGCAGGATGTTGATACAGTCGGTACGGTGGATGGAAACACCACGGCCTCTGGTGACGAAACCAACGATCTCGTCTCCCGGCACCGGACTGCAGCATTTGCTGAAATGCACAGCAACATCGTAAAGTCCCTTAACCACGATACCGCTCTTGGAGTGCTTGGGCGCCTCTTCCGGCTTATTTTCCCCTACCGCATTCAAAATATCCTGATCAGTCAGAGTTGTCGGATGATCCTTCTTGTACTCCTCATACATCCGGTTAACGATCTGGCTTTCCTTCAAACCACCGTGCCCTACTGTCGCCAGGCAGGATTTCCAATCGTGGAAACCGTACTTGCGGATAATTTTCTCCTGATACTCGGGCTTGTTAATATCCGGAAAATTAATGCCCTTAGACTTGGCGTAAGCAATGATCACTTCCTTGCCATGAAGAATATTTTCTTCCTTCAGTTCGCTCCGGAACCACTGGTTGATCTTATTCTTAGCCTGGGTGCTCCGGACGATCTTCAGCCAGTCTCTGCTGGGACCCTTGGAATTCTGGGAGGTAATGATCTCGATCCGGTCTCCATTCTGGATCACATAATCGATAGGAACCAGCTTTCCGTTGACCTTCGCTCCCACCATCTTGTTACCTACGGCCGAATGAACACTGTAGGCAAAATCAATGGGTGTGGAACCTGTCGGCAGGTTCTTCACATCGCCGGATGGAGTAAAACAGAATACCGTATCGGAAAAGAGATCCAGATCACTTTTCAAAAGGGTCATGAATTCCTTGTTATCCGACATCTCCCGCTGCCATTCCAGAATCTGGCGCAGCCAGCTGAGCTTTTCCTCCTCGGTTACGGTGGTGGTGGTGGCAACGCCATTGTTAGCTTCCTTATATTTCCAGTGGGCGGCAATACCATATTCTGCTGTGCGGTGCATCTCGAAGGTGCGAATCTGAATCTCAAAAGGCTGTCCGCTGGGTCCGATCAGTGTGGTGTGCAGGGACTGGTACATATTGGGCTTTGGCATGGCAATATAATCCTTGAACCGACCCGGAACCGGTTTATATTTCTCATGCATGATTCCCAGAGCTGCATAGCAGTCTTTGATAGTATCTACGATAATACGGATGGCAAACAGATCATAGATCTGGTCAATGGTTTTGCCCTGATTGACCATTTTTTTGTAAATAGAAAAGAAGTGCTTGGCCCGTCCGGAAATCTCGGCCCTGATACCGGCCTCATCGATTTCCTCCCGCACCTGTTCCACCAGTTCCTGAACATATTCCTCCCGGACGTTCTTTCGGACGGAGATTTTCTCCACCAGGTCATAGTAAGCATCCGGATCCAGATACTTCAGGGAAAGATCCTCCAGTTCCACCTTGATCTTGCTGATACCGAGACGCTGGGCAATGGGACAATAAATTTCCTGGGTTTCTCTGGCGATACGAGTCTGTGCCTCCCTGGACTGGTACTTTAAGGTACGCATGTTGTGGAGCCGGTCCGCCAGCTTGATCATAATAACCCGGATATCCTTCGCCATGGCAAGGAACATTTTCCGGAGATTTTCCGCCTGCATTTCCAGACGGTCTGCATTTTTGTCCTTGGCATTCTTGATGTTATCTGTCAAATGCAGATGCTGCAGCTTGGTAACACCATCCACCAGAAGCAGGACCTCATCTCCGAACTCCTGACGCATCTCCTCTTCCGTCATGATGGTATCTTCCAACACGTCATGGAGAAGCCCCGCCGCGATGGTCTCCTTATCCAGCTCCAGTTCTGCCAGAATGATAGACACGCACAGGGGATGGATGATATAAGCCTCCCCGGACTTGCGCACCTGTCCCTTATGAGCCTCATAGGCTGTCTTATAGGCCTTCTCAATCAACGAAATATCCGTAGAAGGATGATACTTCTGAATGCTTTCAATCAGTTCCTTATACAGATCTTCCGGCTGAACAAATTCTTTAATTGGCTTAATACTCCCGGAATCCGAATGATATTCTCTCTCTATCCGTTCCAGTTCTTCTGTAGAAATATCTGCCATGCACTCACCCACTTATTCATTCTTTTCAGTCTTGTAGTTAATTATATTTTATTTTTTTCCCGATTGCAATGCTTTCCCTCTCAAAAATTGAAGGTATGTGACAGTTTAGCCTATGGCTGAACTGTTACGAAGGTATACCGCTGCATGGGGCTTCCTGTCACAAGGGTTTCCTCCAGAAATACAAAGCCCAGCCGCTGTAAAAGTGCAGCAGATGCCAGATTCTGCGGATCCGTCAGGGCATTGATCCTTGGAAAATCCAGGTTTTCTCCGGCAAACTTCAGTATGGCCTGACAGATCTCCGTGGCAATCCCCTGATGCTGGAACTGTGGATCAATCAGATACCCCAGCTCTAATTCCACCTCAGAATCGTACTCCCGGTGTTCAAGCCCTGCCCTGCCGATGAGTTTGCCGCTCTCATGGTCAACCACAGCCCACATTCCATAACCATAGTATCCATACATATTGGAAATATATGCCTCCTGATAGGCTTTTTCTTCCTCTCTCGGATACAAAGGCTCGATAAAACCGGGAATCCGCTGCCCTTTTTCATCCAGACGCCATGAAATTCCCGGCTTCTCATATAGTAAAATCAGATCGTCCAGGTCGTCCAACGTCATTTCTCTGACCAGGCACCGCTCTGTCTCCGCAATGGTCCAGGGCAGTCCATGACAGCGCCTGTAAATACGATCCAGGAATTCCACATCAACCTCCTCAAATCCTTCGATGACCATGGGCACCCCCGCAAAGGTCTGGCCCGGGAAAAGGGGATTCACGTATCCCGCCACAGCGATTCCCAGTTCCTTTGCAATCTGCACCGTCCGGTCTGTGGCTGCGATCAGAAGCACCTCCCGGGTCTGCACAGACCTTTTTCTCAGAGCATGTAAAATGTTATGCTGAAGTTCCTGACTTATGGACTCCCCATACTGCTTCTTCCCCTGCAGTGCCGCGGCTTCCTCCTGTTCACCCACAGTATCCGCGGCTATCATCGAACGATTGAGAAGCGTATCTTTTTCCGTTTTTTTCGCAGCCTCAGCAAGAATTTTATATATTGGAAGTTTCACTTCCCCATCCTGACAAAAAAGGGAGGGGTTCCACTCCCCCTCCACATAGATTAATGCCTGAAGATCCATGTTACAGAGTCTCCGGCTCCGGATATTCCTCGCCAAAGGTCTCCACAACCACGGTCTTCATCTTCTGTTCTTCGATTGGCCGGTCACTGTAATCCGTTGCAGTCTCTGCAATCTTGTCTACCACATCCATGCCCTCTGTGATCTTACCAAAAGCGGCATAAGCACCATCCAGATGTGGCGCATCCTTGTGCATGATGAAAAACTGGCTTCCTGCGGAATCCGGCATCATGGAACGAGCCATGGAAAGAACCCCTGGGGTGTGCTTCAAATCATTTTTCACACCATTCTGTGCAAACTCGCCCTTGATTCCGTAGCCCGGGCCACCCATGCCGCTGCCCTCAGGATCTCCACCCTGAATCATAAAGCCCTTGATCACGCGATGGAAAATAAGTCCGTCGTAAAAGCCCTTCTTTACCAAACTGATAAAGTTATTGACTGTGTTGGGTGCGATCTCCGGATAGAGTTCTGCCTTCATTACACTGCCGTCTGCCATTGTAAAAGTAACAATTGGATTTGCCATATGATTATCCTCTTTTCTTTTTATTACCATCCGAATCGTTTTTCGAATAGTTGTCCTTTTCCATATATTATACACAATGTACATACCATAAGACAAGTCTCTGTGCAAAATGTATACGCTTTTCGCGCCTTTACATCCATCTTGATATCCGATAAGATACAATCAAAGTCTGTATTGGGGAGCGGGCTTCAGTATAAAAGGGGGATTTGATTACAAAATGCAAAGGAGAATGAGGAAATATATAATGAGAACACAATGGGTCGGCACGTTCAGTGCATGATCAATCAGGACGATTTTATCGAGGACTTAAGGTCCTGGCTTTTTACATTAGAGGATGAACGCATTTTGTTAGCGCGGAAATTCCTCTTTGAAGTGGATTTGTCCGATACCGAACAATTAAGGGATACCCTATATGCATATGGAAGTCATCTCTCAGAGAAGAATTATATTGGCCGGAAATTCTTTGTGCAAATGGCTGACATTCTGCGGCAAATGGAGCTGAATCGATCCGCCGCATCATCTTAACCGCTGCAGGCACTGCAGTAATTGAATCTATCTCCCTCATTATGCGAAAGGAGGCTGCGAATCACCGCAGCCTCCTGTTTCTGTGTTATTAGTCCAGTTATTTACGAAACGCTGTGCTAGCACTCCGGCTCAATCAGACCGAAGGTATTGCCCTTACGCTTGTATACCACATTGACCTCATCGGTCTCCGCATTGCGGAATACAAAGAAATCATGTCCGGTAAGCTCCATCTGCACACATGCATCCTCCGGATACATGGGCTTCATACCAAATCTCTTGGTACGGACGATTTTGACCTCCTCATCGTCACCCTCTTCTGTCTCAATAAATTCAGAATTGAAATTATCCGCCACATTCATCTTCTTGGATGCAAGCTTTGTACGATACTTCTTCAGCTGACGCTCAATGACCTCCTCAACCAGATCAATGGATACATACATATCGCTGCTGACCTGCTCGGAACGAATCATGTGCCCCTTAATCGGAATCGTTACCTCGATCTTCTTACGCTCCTTCTCCACACTCAGCGTAACGAATACATCCGTGTCCGGCGTAAAGTACTTCTCCAGCTTCCCAAGCCGCTCCTCTACGGCCGCCTTTAACCCCTCTGTCAGTTCAATATTTCTTCCGGTAATTGTGATTCTCATGATGCCCAACCCCTTTGCTGTGTATTTGATACCTTTATGTATCATGGTAGTATTATAACATAAGTTACAAAAAAGGCAAAGGTTTTCAGGAAATTATATGCGTTTTTTCTATTTATTCCAATTCCTCCAGCTGCTGGGACAGTTCCTCCCAAGCTTCCATATCCACCATGATTTCTTCCTCCACGGCGTCAATCTCGGCCTGAATCTCCGTCAGCTTGGAGTAGCTGGACTGATACTCCGGGCGGAGAAGCTCGGCCTTTAACCGTTCCAGCTTTTCCTCCTTTACGGCAAGTTCATCCTCTGCCTTTTTAATCTTCTTTTCCAGCTTCGAGCGCTCCTTGCCGGGGTTATAGTAGGATTTTTTCCCGCCTGTTCCGGCTATGGAAGCTGCTGCGACAGAGGATCCTCCTTTCATGGAAACATTCCCTGCGGAATCTGTTCCACCACCAGCGCTTATGGCACCGGTGGAGCCCTTTTCACTTCCAACGGCTCCGTTTTGGCTGATCAAGCCCCCCAGCGCCGCCGGCGCCTTACGATAGTCATCCAGCGCCTGAGCTGCCTCCCGGTCCAGCTTTTCCTGATATTCCTCATAACCAAACTGATACAGGTGGGTGGTTCCGTCCTCGAAAACCAGCAGGCGATCTGCCACCTTTTTCACAAAATAACGGTCATGGGAAACGAAAATCAGCGTGCCGGAAAAATCTTTGAGCATGCTCTCCAAAGTTTCCTTGCCAACGATGTCCATATGGTTGGTGGGCTCGTCAAGTATCAGGACATTGGGCCGTCGCTTTAGGATCTTACAGAGTGCAAGACGCACCTTCTCCCCTCCGGACAACATATCAATCTGCTTAAACACATCATCCCCGGAAAACAGGAAGGCTCCCAGAGCGTTGCGCACCTGCGTCTCCGACAGATTCGGAAATTCATCCCAGTAATCGTCCAGCACCGTCTTATTGCTGGAATACATGGCCATCTGCTGGTCAAAATATCCGATCTGCACGTTGGTGCCAAACCGGAATTCTCCGGAAAGGGGAGGCAGGATGTCCACAAGAGTCTTAAGCAGCGTGGATTTTCCAAGGCCATTTCCCCCTAAGATGCCTAATTTTTCCCCTTTCTTCAGGTCAAAGCTGACGGTGGAAAGAGGATATTCGTAACCGATCGAGAGATTCGAAACGGAAAGCACATCGTTGCCGGTTTCCTTTTCCGGCTGGAAATTGGCGTGGAAGGTTTTCGTGTCAAAGCGGTCCGGCGCCTCAATCTTCACCATACGCTCAATGGCCTTCTCCTTGGAGTGCGCCATAGAAACCTTGGTGGGCTTGTTCTTGAAACGGTCCACCATCCGCTGCAGACGCGCAATCTCCTTCTGCTGGGCATTGTAATCCTTCATGAGCTTTGCGTAGTTTTCTTTCTTCCGCTCCATGAAATTAGTATAGTTGCCCGGATAACGGGTAGCTGTGCCGTACTCGATCTCATAAACCACATCCACCACATGATCCAGAAACATACGGTCATGGGAGACAACAACCACTGCCTTGGGATAGCTTTTCAGGTAGCTTTCCAGCCACTCGATGGTGGTAATATCCAAGTGGTTGGTGGGCTCGTCCAGAAGCAGGATGTCCGGCTTGCTTAACAAAAGCTTGATGAAGGCGATCTTCGTCTGCTGTCCTCCGGAAAACTCCGACAGGGGTTTCTTTCGCTCCTCCTCGGAGAAACCAAACTTGCGGATCAAAACATCATATTCCTTCTCAAAATAATAGCCGCCATCCTCCTTGAAGGCTTCCTCCATGGCCGTATAGCGGGCTACGGCCTCCTCGGAATAATCATGCTCCAGCGCCGCTGCTGCCGCCTCCAGTTCCTGTTTCCGCTTTTCCATGGGAGCAAATACCTTACGGATTTCCTGCTCCAATGAGATGGAGGGATCCTCAAAAGCGATCTGCTTCAGATAGCCAATCTGGGGATTGCCGGCCTTGGCGATAAAAATATCCTCATCACTGTCCCTCTTATCCAGATCCACATCCCCGTGGATCAGCTTCAAAAGGGTTGTCTTGCCACAGCCGTTTCGTCCTACCACGGCAATCTTCTCAGTATTTCTGATTTCAAAATTAATGTCATGTAAGATCACATCATCCGCAAAAGAAACGGCTCCGTGACAAATCTGATATAACATATATCCTCCTAATGACGGTTCTTATATTAAAGTAATTCGGATCAATCGTTACACGAACGCCTCCGGCTGGGATGCCAGATAGTTCACAAACTGCTCCGCTGTACGCCCGGAAATACCGCCATGGGCCAGCTCCCACTTGTTGGCCTCCAGCTTCAGCTTCTCAGTATCCATGGTAACGCCGGCGCGCCTTGCCAGCTGCTCCACAATGTCGAAGTACTCCTTCTGGGTTGGCTTGGAGTAATTGATGGTAACACCAAAACGGTTGACCAGGGACAGTTTCTCCTCCACGGTATCGGAATGGTGTCTGTCGTTGGAATTGTCCTGATCGTTGCGGTCATTCCAGTTCTCCTTAATGAGGTGGCGCCGGTTGGAGGTAGCATAGATCAAAATGTTCTCCGGCTTCGTCTCCACGCCGCCCTCGATAACTGCCTTTAAGAATTTATACTCGATCTCAAATTCCTCAAAGGACAGATCATCCATATAGATAATAAAACGGTAATTCCGGTTCTTGATCTCTGCAATGATCTCGGAAAGATACTTAAACTGGTGCTTGTAGATTTCTATCATGCGAAGACCGTCTTTGTAATACTGATTGACAATGGCCTTGATACTGGTAGATTTACCGGTACCGCTGTCACCGAAGAGCAGAACGTTGTTGGCTTTCTTGCCCTGCACGAAGGCCTCTGTGTTATCCACCAGCTTTTTCTTCTGGATCTCGTAACCCACCAGATCGTCCAGCATAACGGTATCCATATTGTTGATGGCGCGGAAAGTAAAGCTTCCCTGAGGCGTGTCATCGATGCGGAAAGCTTTGTTCAATCCGAACATGCCCACACCGTAATCCTTATAAAATCCGGTGACCACATCAAAAAATTCCTTCTCATCTGCTGCAGTCTCCAGCTTTTTGCTCAAAGCCCGCACCTTCTCACTGACGTTTTTGTTGTACATCAGATCCTTTTTATGTACCGCCTTATAGTTGGAAATCTGGCTGAAACAGTTGATACCCAGTTCCTTTTCGATAGGTCCAAAATCGTAGTCAAACAGTTCCTTAACAATACGGAAATCATTCTGTACAAGCGCATTGACGCTGCCATCGCTGGCTCCGACCTTCTCGCAGGTCATGCTGAAGGGATTCTCACTCATCATAAGGAAAAATGTCAGGTAATTATGCCACAGATTATCATCAAAACCGTAATCCGTCGCCACCTTCAGAATCCGCTTCACCTGCGTATTAATGTCACGCACCAGGCCGGTCTTATTGTATTCCCCGGTCTCATATTTTCCAAAAATCTCTCCCATCTGATAGAGGATGGAATCCTCTGGGAGATCTCCATACATCAGCAACTGTGATATTTCCTGATACATTTCTTTCGCCTCTTTCTTACAACTATCGTAACTTTTGTACTACTCCTGAATAGTTACCAACTATCATTATCTTTCCGATTATGCCACAAAAAAGGAGATTTGTAAACAAATCTCCTAAATTGGAATCCGCTAAAACAGCACCCGAATTGTAGTGCCCTTCCCGGGTTCACTCTCCAATTGGATCTCCGCATCATGCAGTGCCACGATGTGCTTAACGATAGCAAGACCAAGCCCTGTACCGCCTGTCTGCTTGGATCGGCTCTTGTCCACCCGATAAAACCGTTCAAACACCCGCTCCTGCTGATCCTTGGGAATGCCAATGCCATTGTCCTCCACCAGAAGTTCCGGCCGTCCATCCTCCTTCAGCACCCGGATGTTTACATAGCCGCCCTCATTGTTATAACGGATGGCATTCTGTCCCAGGTTGTCAATGAGCTCCTGCATCATATCCCGGTTTGCCAGGATCTGGCAGGGCTTACCGTCATAAACAAGGGCAATTTTCTGCTTCTGGGCATTCACCTGAAGCCCCTTCACACACTCACGTGCCACCTCATCCAGATCGATGTTTTCAGAGGAAAGAGCTTCCCCCTCCTTGCTGTCCAGCTCAGAGAGCCGGATAATATCGTTGATCAGAGAGAGAAGCCGATTGGCATTCTGCTGAATTTCCTGGGCAAAACGGGTCTCCTGTCCCGGATCCACCATATGGTTTTCGATGAGTTCCGCATAACCGGAAATGGCCGTCAGGGGTGTCTTTAACTCATGGGAAACATTGGCGGTAAAATCCTGCCGCACCTTCGCTGCCATCACTTTAATGGGCGAAAGCAGCTGCCTTGTAAGAAAATGAGCTAACACGACAGAGAACCCGATGATCAGCACCAGAATCAGAAGAATGATCGGCACCACCGTCAGAAACATATTCAAAATACTCCTGGCCTCTGTGGAGACACGAAGCACTGTTCCATTTGAAAGACGAAGGGCATAGTAAAAAGTGTCCATTTTCATTGTGTCAGATTTTCTGACACATTCGCCGGTTCCATTCGTTAATGCCTCCTGTACCTCAGGTCTGTCCCCGTGATTGGCCAGCTCATCTGCCCGGGCATCATTGTCATAGAGTACTCTGCCATCCGTATCGATCCAGGTCACACGCAGTTCTTTCCCATTGATATTATAACCTCTGTCCAAATTTTCACCGGAGACATCTTTTCTGAAAACACCGGAAGCTGCAAGGATCTCTGCATTCACCTGCAGATCCTTCTTTACCTGGCGCTGAAAAAGTGTATAGAAAATAAAAGTCATGCTGAATAAGGTTGCAATGACTCCCAGCATTGCTGTCATAAACAGGCATTTATTAATTTTCTGCTTCATATACTTCTCCTCTTACGCATTTTGGCACTCTTTATTCCTCATCAAACGTTTCAGACCGCAGATTGTGCCCGGCAGAAACTATCACTCAATCACATACCCAACGTTTCGGACAGTTCGGATCTTGCTTCCCGCCTCTCCCAGCTTCTGGCGTAATGTCTTAATGTGCATATCCACGGTTCTGGATTCCCCCTCGAATTCCGTGCCCCAGACATGGCGCATGATCACCTCACGGGAGAGCACCACATTCTGGTTCGTCATCAGAAGCCGGAGAAGTTCATACTCCTTGAAGGTCAATTCCACCGGGTCATTGTCCACATACACCATGTGCCGTTCATGATCTAAAACGATGTTGTCCAGCTGGAGATGCTTGACATCCTCTGTCTCTGTCCGGCGCAGCAGCGCCTTGACCCTTGTGATCAGTTCCATGATAGAGAATGGCTTTTTAATGTAGTCATCTGCCCCGTCATCCAGCCCCTTGATCATATCCATCTCGGCGGTTTTGGCGGTGACCATAATGACCGGAAGCCTCTTTGTGGTAGAATTCTTCCGAAGCTTTCGCACAATATCATAGCCGCTCTCATCCGGAAGCATCACATCAAGGAGCACCAGATCTGGCATGATATCCTCCAGCTTTTTGTAAAAGTCCTTAGCCTTTTCGAAGGCGCAGACCATGTAATTACTGTTCTTCAGCGCAATGGTCTCGATTTCTCTAATATTTTCATCATCTTCTACGATATAAATCAGTGCCATAATATTCCTCTCGATACTTAAGACGTTTTTTTCTTTTTACCGGGCAGTTCGTAGCGTTTGGAAAGCGCATAATATTCCTGCTCAAACCACGGAGCCTTCTCTTCCTTAATGATATCCAGATATTCGTGGGTGTCGAAGCCATCCTCGTTCACCCTGATCATACAGACGGCAATGTTGGAGCAGTGGTCGGAGATCCGCTCAAAATTCGTAATGATATCCTCTAAGATCAGCCCCAGCTCAATGGTACATTTCCCTTTGCGAAGCCTCTTTATGTGCCGCTGCTTTAGCTCGATGCTCAGCTGGTCCACCACCTGCTCAAAGGGCTCGATCCTTCTGGCAGCATCTAAGTCATTTCCCTCAAAAGCCCCCATGGTCTGCGCCACAATATCAGACAAAGCCTCGGAAAATATGGAAATTTCCTCCGTAGCCTTCCCGGAGAAAGTCATATTGTTTTCCCTCATCTGGCGGGCAGAATCCGTAATGTTGACAGCATGGTCACTGATCCGCTCAAAATTGCTGATACAGTGCAGAAGGATGGACAGATCCCTACTGTCATTCTGGGAAAGGTCACAGTTGTTGAGCTTAACCAGATAGGTTCCCAGCACATCCTCATAGTGATCCACATTCTGCTCCATGTGAATGATTTGTTCCACCTTATCTTCACTATACGATTTTAAGTTCTCCAATGCAAGTGTAAGGGACGCTTTTGCTTCCTCTGCCATCCGGACAGCTGCCTCTCTGCAAAGCTCCATGGCAAAGGCCGGTTTCTCCAGGAATCGTTCATCCAATCTTGCAAATTCGTCCGGCTCCTTATCCTTCTCCTCCTCATGTTCAGGGACGGTAAGCTCTGCCAGCTGTACCAGCTTGTTTCCGAAGGGATAAAGCACAAGAAGCGTTCCAATATTAAATAAGCTGTGAACCACAGCGATGCCCGCGGCATTGGCCGGCTCATTTAAAAAGGCGAAGCCTCCCACCAGAGCATTGATTCCGTAAAATACCGCCATAAACAGGAAAGTTCCGATCATATTAAAGTACAGATGGATCATGGAGGCCCGCTTCGCATTGCGGCTGGCTCCCACAGAAGACAAAAGTGCGGTCACGCAGGTACCGATGTTCTGTCCCATGATGATGGGAATCGCCGTCTTGTAGCCCACCGCCCCAGTCACACAGAGGGCCTGCAGAATACCCACAGATGCCGAAGAGCTCTGGATCACCGCCGTTAAGATCATACCGGCAATCATGCCAAGAATAGGGTTGGAAAACATGGTCAGAATTCCAGTAAACGCCTCATTTTCCGCAAGGGGTTCCACGGCTGAGCTCATGGTTTCCATTCCAAACATCAGAATGGCAAAGCCCACCAGAATATCCCCGATATCCTTTTTCTTGTGATTGCCCTTGGCGGTCATGGTCAGAATAATACCAATCGCTGCCATCACCGGTGCAAAGGACGAGGGCTTTAAGAGCTGTAAAAACAAATTCGTTCCCTGAATTCCTGCAAGGGACAGTATCCAGGAGGTCACAGTGGTTCCCACGTTGGCTCCCATGATGATACCAACCGCCTGATTAAGCTTCATAATTCCCGAATTGACAAAGCCTACCACCATGACCGTGGTGGCAGAGGAAGACTGGATGACCGCAGTCACCGCCACGCCAAGCAGGACGGCCATGATCCGCTTCGAGGTCAGTTTCTCAAGTATCTGCTCGAGTTTTCCCCCGGAAAGCTTTGCAAGCCCGTCCCCCATTGCATTCATTCCGTACAAAAACATGGCAAGGCCGCCAATCATTGTAAGAATTCCAAATAGATCCATATTGTTACTCCTTCGATTTTACATAGTTTTTAGCTTTTCTTTACATTTGCATCATACCTTCTGAATGTAAAATCTATCGGAGTTATTATGTAAAATTTATGTAAAACTATTCGAGATTACTTTTCCCCAGCGGTTACCTTCTTGTCATCCAGGGCAAAAATCACCCATTCGGCAATGTTGGTGGCATGGTCGCCGATTTTCTTCCGAAGAACTGTGGTATCCACGTTTTCCCCATAAATATCTTCATTATCCAGCTTCACCTCACCGGTGATCCTTACATTCTCCACCAGATCATTCATGCGGTTTAAGGTTCGAAGAAATGTCGATTTTCCGCAGCCGGAGGGGCCGATAAATGCTGTCACACACTTTTCCCGGATATCCATGCTGACATCCTTTAAAGCGTGATTCTGTCCGTAATACAGATTCAGATTACGAACCGAAATTTTAGTCTTTTTCTCCATTGTTTTCTCCTCTATCGTCTGTTGACGTCAAAACGCTTCGCCAGGGCCTTGGTCAGGAAATTGATTCCCAGAACAATGACCAGCAGTACCAGGGCAATACCAAATGCCACACCAAACTCACCCTTTGTCGCACTTAAGTACAACTGAATGGTGAGGGTTCCTCCCGATTGTGTTGCCTTCTTCAAAAGCTCTGTAAAGCTGTGAGGCAACAGTCCCGTACTTCCGGCGGTAAAAAGTAATGCTGCCGATTCACCCACAATTCTTCCGATTGCCAGAGTGACACCGGTAATAATTCCCGGCATGGCAGAAGGAAGTAAGATGGTGCGGATCATGTGCCATTTTCCTGCTCCCAGTCCAATGGCTCCCTGACGGTAGGAATCCGGCACGGTTTTTAATGCCTCCTGGGTATTTCTGGTGATCAGCGGAAGCACCATCAGTACCATGGTAAAGGATCCTGTCAGCAGAGAGTAGCTCAGGTGAAGAGTTTCTCCAAAAAACATCATACCGAACAAACCGAAAATAATAGACGGGATGCCTGCCAGCGTCTCCGTTGCAAACTCAATAACAGACACCAGCTTTCCCGGTTTAGCATACTCATTGAGGTACACAGCCGCACCCACTCCCACGGGGGTTGCAATCAGCATTGTAACCACAATAATATACAAGGTATTGACGATATTTCCGGCAATTCCGGTGGTGCCCTTCAGCACTGAGGTCACGCCGGTCAAAAAATCCCAGCTTACACTACGTATACCCTTAATCAGAACATAAAGGATGATTCCCAGCAGCAAAGCCACGGAAAATGCAGCACAGATGTATATTGCGATATACAAAAGCACATCCGCCGGATGTCGTTTCTTCGTATTGATACTAGTCATTTTCCAGCGCTCCTTTCTTTTCCAGCTGTGCAAGAATCAGGTTAATGATCATGATAAAAAGGAACAGAACCAATCCCACCGTAAACAGTACCTGGCGGTGAACGCCGGATGCATACGCCATCTCGCTGACGATCTGTGTGGTCAAAAACCGAACAGAATTAAATGGAAGCGGAATGTTCACCGCACCTCCGGCTACCATATTAATAGCCATTGCCTCTCCCAGTGCACGACCGATTCCCAGCACCACGCCTGTCATGATACCGGAACGGGCGGCAGGAATAATCACCTTGAAAATCGTCTGCATGTGGGTAGCCCCCACAGCCAGAGACGCTGATTTCAAATGTGCCGGTACCGCGCGGATGGCAGACACACTGATATTAATCACTGTGGGAAGAATCATGATCGCCAGCACAATAATTGCAGAAAGAAGATTGGAGCCTCCGGTAAACTGATGGGTTTCGCTTCCTGCAAAAACAAATTTTTCCAGGCGGTACATCAGTGGATTTAAGATCATAACGCCCAAAAGACCATAGATAACAGACGGAATTGCCGCCAGAAGTTCTACTGCCGGCTGCACGATGGCTGCCAGTCTCTTATCTGCAACCTTTGCAAGAACAGTTCCTGTGGAATCCAGTTCCTGTGATCTCTCCCTTGTAAATCTTTGCAAGATCCTCGGACTTAAGATCTGTTACAGTGTTTTCTGTGTCGGTAATCATTGCAATTCCATCAATTGCTACGATATTCTCCACAGCTCCGGTTGCCTTCTCGTCATCTGTCAGAGCACGGGAAGCATCTCCGATATCTACGCTTCCGGCTGCCAGAGACTCAAGTCCTGCACTGGATCCGGTAAACTCATGTGTCACCTGAACATTCGGGTACTTAGCCATAAATGCCTCTGCAATTGCGTTGGCCAGCTTCTCCATGGATGTACTTCCTGCCAGTGTTACGGTTCCACTTAAATCTGTTCCTTCGTCTGTGTTTTCCTCTTCATCAGCCTGGTACTAATACAAAAATTGAAAATTGTGGGCGCATAGTAGAAATATTACTCCTACTGCCCAGTCAGGTAATGTAAAGGTCCACAGCAAAGATAAATTTACAAACAAAAACTTCCCACATGGATTTTCCGGTAGCAGGCGTATGCCGCTGGAAAATCCATGTGGGAAGTTTGAAATACTTACTTTAAAAATCCGAAGCTGCTGACGATAGCAACTTCCTTAGCCTTTCCGGAGCATACCTGGAAAAAGCCGATAATACGTACCACCAGTAAGATTACTGCGCACACAGCGCCTGCAATCGGTACGATGACGGTCCAGCAGAGAACAGCGGTGATCAGACCAACCAGAATCGTCACTACCGAGATTTTTAAAGCCTGGCGTACATGAAAATAGGTAAATGCAGATTCTCTGGATGCCAGCAATGCAATAATAATACCAATGGTGCCCATCAGATACGGCAGCATGGCCATTACCTTATTGTCAGAGATATCCTTCGGATCAAATTCTCCCGTGTGATCCTTCGGATCAACATAAGGCTGCTGGGGCATTCCGTATGGCGGAACCCCATTATTCATCTGCGGGTTGCCATAAGGCATACCATTATTTCCTGCCTGCTGGGAATCCTGCTGGGGAGCTCCCTGGGGCATTCCGTTATTGGCAGCCAGTGACGCACCGCATTTGGTACAAAAAGCGCTGCCTTCGCTTACTTCACTTCCACATTTTGGACAAATCATTTTCTTCCTCCTAACTATGAGCATCTTGAATTTTCATCCACGCTCATATTTCCTATGTCTGTTATTAACACATACATTTTATATAATATATGAATTCCCGTCAATTAACTTTCTTTTAACATTTTAAAGATTTTTAAGTCTGCTTAAGGTTAACCGCCTATGATATTCTTATCCGAAGCCGGATAGGCAGCTTACGGGGTGAAAAAACCGGAGGCAGTAACACTGCCTCCGGTTTTTGTCTCTTTGCTATTGTCCCAGCGTCAACATAGTATCGATGCACCGGCGAGCCTTTTCCATCACATCCGGCGCAAGGCTGATTTCCTCGCCTCCGGTTCCCAGTACACACTGGTACACATCTGCCAGAGTGGTAAGCTTCATATTATGGCAGACACAATCCTTGGAAAGGGGATAGAATTTCTTGTCCGGGCACTCATACTGCAGATGCTGGACAATGCTGTTCTCCGTGCCGATGATAAATTCCTTCGCGTCGCTCTTTCTGGCAAAATCCATAATACCGGTGGTGCTTCCCTTATAATCTGCCCTCCGGGTTACCTCCGGCAGGCACTCCGGGTGTACCAGAAGAAGGGCATCAGGATGGGCAGTTTTGGCAGCCTCCACATCCCTTACCGTCATGCGCACATGGGTAGGACAGCCTCCCTGCAGCAGCTTGATATTTTTCTCCGGCAGCTGATCTGCCACCCAGCGTCCCAGATTGCAGTCTGGGATAAACAAAATGTTTTTATTCTCAATATTCTTTACGATCTGTACTGCCGAAGAGGATGTGACACAGACATCGCAGATTGTCTTCAATTCAGAGGTGGTATTGATATACGCAACCACCGTATAATCCGGATATTTCTCTTTCACACCGGAAATCAACTCCACATCCATCTGCTCCGCCATGGGACAGCCCGCCTGGGCATTGGACAGGAGCACCTTCTTTTCCGGGGAAAGAATCTTCACAGTCTCTGCCATAAAACGGACACCGCACATGAGCACGGTCTTCTGGGGTGCCATGGCTGCCTGTTTGCTGAGGCCGTAGGAATCTCCCACATAGTCTGCCACCTCCCAGATATCGTGGCTCTGGTAGGCATGAGCCAGAATACAGACATCCTTTTCTTTCTTTAAACGGATGATTTCATCCTGCAGTTCTCTTGTTGTAAACATATGTTATGCTCCTATCTTTTCAATTTCATTTTCTTTAAGTATAAGGAGAGGCGCGCCCACTGTCAAGACAGTTGTATATACATTTAAAACCACGGCAGCTTATGGAAAGGAATCACCCACAACACCTTGGACTGGATATCCTCCGGCGTCACATAGGGATCCTCCCAGTATCTGGAATCCAGCGACACCTCCCGGTTATCTCCCAGCATAAAATAGGAATCCTCCGGTACCACAAATTTCTCATCGCATTCCGTCACAACCGAATCATCCAGATACTCCGACTCATCCAAGGACTCTCCGTCTATGTAGACATGGCCTCCCACGAAGGTCACCGTCTCCCCCGGCAGGCCAATCACCCGCTTTACCATGGATTCTGACTCTTCTTCCGAATAAAATATGATTATATCACCTCTCTGAGGCGAAGCTTCATTGTAAGCCCGCCGGTCGCCAATGGTCCAGTCGTGCACCATAAGGGTGGGCTCCATGCTCTCGGAAGGAATTCTCCCCAGCATCAGGAAAAAATGAAAGACAATAAAAAGTGCAGCCAGAAGGACGAAATAAATCCCCCATTCCAGTACCGCCCGCTTCTTTGCTTTACTATCTTCTCTCTCTTGTGTATTTTCGGATTCGTTCTGTTTCCTCACGGTTCTGCTCCTTTACAATATAATGGAAATTCTACATGGAAGCGGGTCCCCAGGCCTTCTACGCTAAGTACACGGCAGTCTGCTCCATGCTTATCCATGATCCATCTGGCAATGGAGAGCCCAAGGCCTGTACCGCCGGACTTGCTGCTTCGCACCGCATCTGCCCGGTAAAAACGGTCAAAAGCGTGCTCGGCATCCTGTTGGGACATACCGATTCCGCTGTCCTGAATCTCATAATAAGTCTTTCCTTCCCCGGTACGTCCTACCCTGAGGATAATTTCTCCACCTCCAGGTGTATATTTTACCGCATTGTCCACCAGAATACGAAGGGATTGCTTTAGCATATCATAATCCCCCCACACCACAGCCTCTTCCTTTTTCTCCAGCACATAGCTGTGGGACTCATCGATCATGCAGGATTCCTCGTAAATTTCTTCGAGAATATTGTCCAGCTTTTGTTCCTTCATGTCAAGGGTCTGCCGGTTTGCATCTCCTCTTGCCAGAAATAGCAGCTGCTCCACCAGTTTTTGCATATGATCCGCCTCGTTCTGAATAGCCTCAATGGCCTCGGCAAGAACGGTCTCATCCTCTTTTCCCCAACGGTCCAGCATATTCACGTACCCCTGAATCACCGCAATGGGAGTCCGAAGCTCGTGGGAGGCATCCGACACAAACTGATCCTGCTGCCGATAGGTTTCCCGGATTCTCTCCAGCAGTTCGTTTAAAGCCTGCTCGATGCCCCGCAGTTCCCGGTCATTCATGTGAATCCCCGACTCCATAACCTCTCCCCCGAGATGGGCAAGAGCGTCCTCTAAATTATGATACTTGTTCTCATCTTCCACGAGGGCTTTCATTTCTTTCGCCTTCCGGGCAATCTCATCCAGCGGCTTTAACTGCCGCCGCATCTGGGGAATTCCATGAAACACAAGGGACACAACATTGAAAAACTGCACCAACAGTACAAGCACGCCCCCGTTTCGCAGCCATACCAGCCACGGTCCCACATTTACCTGATACAGCAGTTCACTGCCATTCCACACCTGATACATCCATTCCCGAAGCGGTCCCCTTCCCAGAATGTCCCGGCGGTAAGCAAGGGAGAACGCCCCCATCTGCTGCACATCCATGCCATATAGGAAAATACCATAGAGCACTACCACCAGAAACAGATCCATGGCCAGGTAGTTTCCCACCATATCCCCCACCCGGATCCAGTTGATCCGGCGGGCAATGGATGTTACCCTGCGCTGTTCTTTTTTATTTTCTTTCCTGTTTTCTTCCATAACAAATCGACTAATCCCTAATGCAATACCCAATGCCCCGCACGGTCTGGATGATTTTCACATGGTATACATCATCCAGCTTGCTGCGCAGATAACGCACATACACATCAATCACATTGGTCTCCCCCAGATAATCATAGCCGCACACCTTTTGCAGCAGGGTATCCCTGGATACAACAATGTTCTTATTCTCAAGAAGCACCTGAAGCAGGGAAAATTCCCGGGGCGTCAATTCCACCGGTTCGCCCCCATAACGCACTTCGTGGCGCGCCGGATGTAGTTCCAGCGCACCATAAGTAAGTACTGTTTCCTCTTTCTGTGCTCCCACATGTTTCTTTAACACAAGACGGATCCTGGCCAGAAGCTCCTCTATGGCAAAAGGCTTAGTCATGTAGTCGTCCGCACCGCCATCCAGCCCTGCCACCTTATCCATGACCTCATCCCTCGCTGTCAGCATGATTACCGGAAGCTGGGAGGTTTTTCGCAGCCGTCTTAACACCTCAAATCCATTCAGTTCCGGCAGCATCACATCCAATACCATCAGATCTGCCCGGCCGCTTTCCGCCAGGGCAAGACCTTCCCGGCCTGTGAACGCCTTCAGTACCTGATAACCCTCATGCTTTAATTCCAACTCCAGAAAACGGGCAATTTTCTCCTCGTCCTCCACGATCAATATTGTTTTTCCAGCTTCTGTCTGCATCCTGACTCCTCTTCCGGTAATAATTACTTCTGATCTGCAATGTCATTCTTGATGTTCTCTGCCGCATCTGCTACGGTGTCCATGGCCTTATTGATATCTACCGACTTCACATCCGGTCCATGGAAATGGTAGCGCATGTCAAAGAACAGACCCACGATCAAAAGGGGTACGATGATCCAGAAGGTAAAGATCAAAAGCACGATCAGCAGGGTAACCGGTACCCGCAGAATTTCCTTTTGCTCCTTCTCGATGCAAAAGCTGTTGGCATTCCCCTTATTGATCCACTTTGCACACCAGCGTCCGAAACGCCCCAGCATTTCCCCGAAGGACTCTTTCCCCTCCGTTTGTGCTGCTTTCTCCCCGGAGGCCTGACTGCTGTCAGTTCCTTCCGCGGTATACCCTGCCTTTGCCGTACCGGTGGCCTTCCCCTGCTTTTCCAGATAAATCATGGCCTCCAAAACATCCCAGCCACTGGCCTCCAGCGCCTGTTTGGCCTCCTCATAGGTGACATTGGCACGCTCTTTTAATTTTTCAACCTTTTCAAACTGATCCATAATTATTTCCTCGCTTTCGTCTTTTGATGATGTTATCTTACCGGACGAAAATTAAATAGGAATGGGGTTTTCATTAAAATTCGATTAAAAACAGCATAAGCCGTTTCCACTCTAATGAAAAAAGCCGGTGGCAAAACCGGCTTTTTCTGTTACTTTTGGCCTTTCGCTGTTGCGATTTTGTCCAACAGTTCAACAATTTCCTCTTTGTGCTTCTTCATATTCTTCTTTTGTATACTTTGTTAAAATCTTCTCTTCCGAAAGCCCAAGCTCGATCATATTCTGGATTGCCTCAATTCTTACCTTCTTTGCGGCATCCTCAGCTGCTATCTGCTCGTACTTCTGCATTACTTCACACATGATATTGAGACCTCCTTCTTCATTCTTTAGCTCATTCATTCTTCGTGTAAACACAGGGAACTTAGGATTATTCACCTGTTTCTGGGTAAAACAAGACATCAAATCCGCAATTTCTGATCCGTCATTACATACTGTATTCACAAAAATCCTATGTAATCCATCATCTACCTGATCCCCAATCTCTCGAATCACATTCTCTACATGGTATATGGTTCTTCCCCTGTCAAACATGATTGTCGTTATCTGATCTCTGCACTTCTATATTACACTTTTCCCTATTTCCAATCCACCTTAGTGTGTACGCTTATTATAACAATATTCATTGATTTTTACAACCATCATGCCGCTTCCAAAAGGCAAAAAAGAACCCCAGAGGCTTTCCTGTAGAAAACCTCTGGGGCTGCCCCTGCCAAGGATTCTCCCACTCTTGTACCGGAATCCTTGAGAAAGTCGGCGCGACAGGATTTGAACCTGCGACCTCTGCGTCCCGAACGCAGCGCTCTACCAAGCTGAGCCACGCGCCGATTTACAACTGCCCAATTATAATATCACATCTATTCGACTTTGTCCAGCAAAATTTTATAGATTTTCTACAGAAAAAAAAGTATAATCACTATAAATGAGTAAAATTATGAAATGGAGGACCACCATGAACCCATCCGCACTGATCACAGGCGCATCCCGGGGAATCGGGAAAGCCATTGCCGAAACCTTTGCCGAAGCTGGCTATAACCTTGCCCTCTGCTGCCACAATTCCGAAAAGGAACTGCTTTCTCTGGCAGAGGAACTAAGAGAGCAGCATTCTGTCCAGATTCTGACCTTTGTGGGAGATGTGGCAGATTATCCTTTTGTCGAACGGATGGCAGAGGAAACCCTTGCCGCCTTCCACCGGATTGATGTCCTCATCAACAACGCCGGGATCTCCTATATCGGTCTTCTGACGGATATGTCCCTGGAAGACTGGAACCACATTGTTGCCACCAACCTGACCTCTGTGTTCTCCACCTGCCGCTGTATCGTTCCCTCCATGGTTTCTGCCAAATCGGGACGGATCATCAATATTTCCTCTGTCTGGGGCAATGTAGGTGCCTCTTGCGAGGTTGCCTATTCTGCCTGCAAGGGTGGCATAAACGCCTTTACCAAAGCCTTGGGAAAGGAACTGGCTCCCAGCCACATCACTGTCAACGCCATCGCCTGCGGCGTCATTGACACAGACATGAACCACTGCTTTACCGAAGAGGAGCGGCTTGCCCTGGTAGAGGAAATTCCTGCAGGACGCATGGGAACACCGAAAGAGGCCGCACAGCTGGCACTTTCCATCGCCACAGGTCCGGAATACCTAAATGGTCAGGTTCTTACCCTGGATGGGGGATGGATTTGACACGAACGAACACCTCTTTCTTAAAAACTAAGAAAAAAAACGCGTATCGCGTTTTTTATCTTTTTTCATTCTTCTCTATTTTACAATATCCCCTATGGATACACGTGAAGAAAAAAAACAAGAGGAAACCTACAATTTCAAAGAGTTCGGAAACCGTCTGGGGAAAATCATGTATCTGCGGGATGTCTCCAATCACACACTGGCCAGTCAGCTGTGTTTGTCAGCCTCTACCATCAGCGGCTACCGGACCGGACGCCGTTCTCCCACCGTGACGGATCTGGCCGAAATATCCCGCTTTCTCAATGTATCCGCCGACTATCTGGTAGGACTGACCGACGAATACTGATAACTATGTGTGCGTTAATGCCTCCATACACAAAAGCCGGCACGGACAATACACGTTCAAGCGAAACGCGTTTGTATTGTCCGTGCCATATGGGCTCTGTGTAATTTATCCTCCTACGACACACGCTCTGCAACAAGAATAATGGTTGACCGCTCCGGGATTACCACCATTGTTCCCTCATGCCTTGTCTGTGCCGCAAAATCCTCCCCATCCTGATATTCACAGAAAGTATTTACCACAAGCTTCCATCTGAATTCCTCCGGAAGCGCCGGAATCCGCATGGTAAGCGGCTCCCAGTAGGCATTCATTCCATAGAATACGATGTCATCATCCGTATCTGTCTGATTCCTTCCCGCATACATAATTCCGATCAGATGGGTCTCAAACTCCGTATGATTCCGGTACGGCTCCCCATTATGGATACTGATGTTGGGCAGTCCGCAGGCGGCCGGCTTCGTATCCTTACGAAGAATCGGGTGCGCTGCGCGGAAATGAATCATAAACCGTGCAAAATCATGGATTTCCTGATATTTCTCCAATCTGTTCCAATCCAGCCAGGAGATGATGTTATCCTGACAGTAAGCATTATTATTGCCAAACTGGGTATTGCAGAATTCATCTCCCGCCAGGAACATAGCCGGTCCCCTGCTGCAAAGCAGTGCAGCAAAAGCATTTTTGATGAGGCGGCGGCGCAGGTTTTCCACCTGGGGATCATCTGTATCTCCCTCTGCCCCACAGTTCCAGCTGTGTCCGTTGTTATCCCCATCTGTATTGTTCCAGCCATTCTTTTCATTGTGCTTTTCGTTATAGGAATACAGATCATACAGCGTAAAGCCATCGTGGCAGGTCAGGAAATTGACTGACGCACTGTATCCGCGGCTGACAGGATCGTACATATCCGGCGACCCCGTAATTCTGGTTATGGCTCTTCCGGCAGCCCCCGGATCTCCCTTTAAGAAACAGCGCATATCGTCTCTGTAACGCCCGTTCCACTCGGCCCAGCGGTTCCAGGAAGGAAAGCTTCCCACCTGATACAATCCTCCCGCATCCCAGGCCTCTGCGATCAGCTTCATCTGACTTAAGAATGGATCAAAAGCCAGGGCTTCAAGAATCGGTGGATTCTCCATGGGCGCACCGTTCTGGTCCCTTCCCAGAATGGATGCAAGATCAAAACGGAATCCATCAACCCGGTACTCAATGGTCCAATGCCGGAGACAGTCCAGAATAAAATGACGTACAACCGGATGATTACAGTTCATGACATTACCACAGCCGCTGAAATTGTAATAGTTGCCGTCCGGTGTCAGCATGTAGTAAATATTGTTGTCTATGCCCTTAAAGCAGAAGCTGGGTCCCATCTCGTTACCCTCTGCCGTATGGTTAAACACCACATCCAGAATAACTTCTATGCCGTTCTCTTTTAATTCCCGAATCAAATGCTTTAATTCATCGCCCTCTCTGTTATGCTCTTCGCGATAGGCATAGCTGGTATTTGGTGCGAAAAAGGATACGGTATTATAGCCCCAGTAATTGTATAGCTGCTCGCCATCCACCACCCGGGCACTTTCCATCTCGTCAAACTCGAAGATGGGCATCAATTCTACGGCATTAATCCCCAGATCCTTCAAGTACGGAATTTTCTGCCTGAGCCCCTCGAAGGTACCTGCCCCCTCTACGCCTGAGGAAGCATCCTTGGTAAAGCCCCGGACATGGGTCTCGTAAATTACAAGATCCTCGAAGGGGTGGTTTAACTGTGCCACATTCCCCCAGTCAAAGCTGCTTTTCACTACTCTGGCCTTATATTCAAAATCCTTGCCGCCCTCCGGACGCTCTCCCCACTTCCGCTGTCCGGTAACCGCCTTTGCATAAGGATCCAGAATCACATTGTCTTTATTAAAAAGTCTTCCCCTAGAGGGATCATTTGGTCCGTCAAACTGATAAGCATATTCAAAATCCTCAATTTTAAGCCCATAGACCAGAATCGAGTAGGTATCTCCGATCCGGTACGCCTCCGGGATCGGTATCTTTACGTAAGGCTCATTTTCCGTCGGATGGAACAGTAATAATGTACACGCTGTCGCCCCATGGGAACTGACGGTAAAGCTCACGCCTCCGGCAGTCTGATAGGTTCCATTCATTCGGAAAAAACCGGGTCGCACATCAAAGCCGTTGATATTTTCTACGGGATGCAGCCCGTCTCCCAGATTCTCATTTCCGCCGGTCATCGGCCACATTACTCTTTGCACCGGTACATTTTCTGTAAATAAACTCTTGTGGTTATCCATGTTATTTTTCCTCTTATCTCTCCCGCTGATTCTCCACATATAAGACCTACTCCTTCTGATCCCTGATCTGCAATCTGCCATCACTGTCAAATTCGATATTACTGTAGGATTTCGAATAGTCATTCAGTTTGCTGATAATAGCCTTTTTCCGGTCCCCCTCCGCGGGTGTAGGGCGAAAATCATTTCGCTGTGTGGTGGAACTGATGCTATATGGTATCATATCGGCACAAATGCCATTTTGCAACACCCCATCCTCAAAAGTAAATGTCTGCCGGAACACGGCTGTATCCTTATCTGCCGGATTCCGGTTGCCGCCGAAGCAGAAATTTCCAAGACTGTAGCAGATCAGCTTTCCCTTGTACAGTTCCACTCCCTGCAGCACATGAGGATGGGTACCGATCAGAACATCTGCTCCCCAGTCGATGATCTGATGGGCTAACTTCTGCTGGTAATCGTTGGGGTAATGATCCCCCTCGATGCCCCAGTGACAGGAGGCAATGACAAGATCCACGCCCTCCTGCCGGAGCTTTTTGATTCCGTCCCGCATGTAATTGGCATGCTTCTCATCCGCAGACAGCTGGCTGGCAGAAACAATGCCGATCACAATTCCGGAATCCGTCTCATAGGTGTCCACATGCTCGTTGAAACCAAAAATAATGCCTGCCTCATCCAGTACATTTCTCGTATCATCCAGACCGGACTGTCCGTAGTCAAAGGTGTGATTGTTTCCCAGGCTGGCGCCTTCCACGGAGCTTCCCGTGAGAATTCCCACATAGCCGGGCTTTCCCTTGAGATTCCAGGTCTTTTCCACCCGGTCATTGGATTCTGACAGCACACATTCCAGATTGACCAGACTAAAATCATCCGTTTCAAAAAGGTTCCGCACCCCTCCAAGAAAATAGTCTTCCCCGTTACGGTCATAATAATCATGAAAAGAACCTTCATAGCCATGGGTCTGGGTGGGACCAAGCGTACAGTCTCCCACCGCCGTGATGGTTACGCTCTGAATCTGGGGCTCCTTCGCGACTTCTGACTCCGTCTCCGGCGTATCCCTCCGGCCACCGGAATCTTCCATACTCTGTGTACTTTTTTCTTCTGTGTTTTCTGCTTCCTGCTGCACCTGTGTACTCTGCGTCGCTTCCGGCAAAACCGCTGTCTGCTGCCCGGCTCCCGTAAAAACCCCGCATCCCGTTAGCATCGCTGCCATGCACAGACAGCCTGCCAAAAACTGTTTTTTCATCTTCTGTCCTCTTATTTATGATATGATATGAGGGTCAAAAGGTATTTTGCTCCTCATGAGTTCCCCGGTTATTTTTGCACGGAGAGGATATCCACCGTATGTCCGCTGGCTCCCATGAGATCCATCCGCTCGCAGGTGGCCAGGTGGTAATGGATAAATTCCTCAAACTCCTCCTCCGTCAGGGCGTTCAGATAGGGCCGGATATAATTTGCCGATCCGTCAGCGGCAATAATTTTTTCCCGCTGCAATCCGACAGCTTCGTTCAATGCTGCGATATCCTCCAGCCGGACCATACTGTAGAGAGAATTTGCCGTTCTGGTACAATGGTAGCTCTCATCCAGCATTCCGGTCTTCACGCTCTCCAATATATGCCGTTCTTTAAAACCATAGGTGATGACACTGAACTCATTCATAATATATGCCGCCAGAATCTTTCCGCCGCTTTTGGTAACTCTTTTGGCTTCCTCCAGCACCTTCTGCTTGTCCTCCGGGTCATGCAGATGATACAATGGTCCAAACACCAGCGTCACATCAAAGCTGTCATCGGCAAAACGCTTCAGGTTCATGGCATTCCCCTGATAAGCTTTGATGCTGCTGCTCTTTTGCTTCAGGCGTCCCAGATTATGCCGGACCAGTTCCACCGCAGTAACATCGTAGCCCTCCTCAGACAGAGGAACGCTGTACCGTCCGGTACCGGCGCCAAGGTCAAGGATGTGGATATCCTCCCTGCTTTTTCCCTCCTCAAGTCCCGCAAGGCAGTCATGGATATACTTCATGCTGGTCACAAATTCTACCCTGCCGTGGCGGCTGTCCAGCCGTTTATCTTCATTAAATTTGTTATAATATAATTCCAGTTCTGTCAATTTTCTACTCTCTATCCTTTTTTACCCAGATATTTTACCATAACAACTAATAAATACCAACACTAAATCGCCAATTCTTTCGCTGCTGGCAAAAAAAGAACACTGCTGTATCCACTTTTGTGATTACAGCAGTGTTCTCGAATTTTTATTGGACAGCCTCCTCAAAGGCCTTCCGGACGGCATCCGGATGCTCACAGATCAGCAGCACCGCGTACTGCCCTTTTGTGAAAATAACCCCGTCCTCCATCCGCTTCACCTCTTTGGGCTCATACTGGCTCAACAATTTGATCCTGCTCTGGCGGTGCCGCACCAAGCTTTCCTTCGCCTCACTGACATCCGCCGGATCCTTCACGGCAATTACGGTGATCTCGTCTGCCTTGCCCTCTTGGGAGTAGCTGACAAAATAGCTGTCCACCTTATCATAATCCATATCAGAAATATGGGTAAATTGATCCTTCGCATTGTCATCAACGCTGCTGGCGTACAGCATCTCCGGAAGATCCGTCTCCGCAGCCTCCATCTTCTGATCCAGATCATACATGCTGACGGTCGTGGTGTCTGCCCTGCCGCCGGATCCGCAGCCACACAGCAAAACCACAATCGCAGCAACAATGATTCCCTTACGTTTATTCATATGCGCTTCTCCTTGTGAAATATCCCGGGTTTTTACTTATCCACAACCTCCTCGACCGCTGTCTCCGTGGATTCTGCTTCAGGTTCCATCGTAGTATCCCCGTTCATTCCGCCCATATCTCCGCCATAAGTAGAAACCAGTCCCTCCATAGCCTTCTGGACTGCCTTGTCAACCTTCTCCTGCTGCTTCTCGCTCAGGTTCTGACCTCCCGTACTGCTCGTATTGTACTCGCTGAAGACCACACGGTATATATAGTTTCCATCCGGATCCTGAACCCAGTTATAGGTTCCCAGAGAATAAGGCATATCCTTGTAGCTTCCGGACATCAGCATGTTATCCATGGACGTGGCAATGGCACCAACAATCTGCGCATCCTCTTCATCTACCTTATCCTTAAAAGCAATCATAATGATGCCCTGCTTTTCATCCATGGCAGAACGCAGAACCTTGGGCAGATCATAGACACTGTCCAGAGTTTTCTTATTCTGGTAGGCCACATTGTACTTAAAAGAATTTGCGGTGGGGAAATAATCATGATCCCAGTTCTGTTCCTGGCCGAACATAGAATCTGTCATATTAAAATGTGCGTAATTTCCCTTGCCGGCATCGGAGTAAATATCTGTAATATACCAATCATCCTCTAGCTTTACCACATCCCAGGAATGGTACTTCTCATTGTTATGTACTACCATACATTCAATGTCCAGCATCTGCATGAACATACGGAAGGTGGTGGCATAACCAACGCAGACTGCATTGTGGTATTTCAAAACACCATAGGGATTGTCACAGTCCTCCTGGGTGCTTGGAATCACAGTAAGGGCTCCCAAGTCCTGCTGCAGCTTTGTGGTCATCCAGTCATATACAGCCTTTTCCTTCTCGTAGTCGGACATATCATCCTTAATCTTCATATCCTCAATGGCAGTCTTTGCCATATCAAGGGTTTCCTTCTCCTTATCGCTCAGCCCGGAGGTATCCCCTGACTTATAAGCGTCTGAGATATTAGTGGTAGGAAGAATCTCATAGGATTCCGCAATCTTCACATAATCCTCGGTGGTCTCCGGATTTTCTTCTTTCTCTCTTTCCGCGATATAAGTTTTCAACGTCATCAGGTTAAAGGCCGACAGGGTAGTACTTCCCGCCACACCCGCAACCAGAACTGCTGCGACAACTGCCTTCCAGGCGCCGCCCTTCTTTTTCCCTCCGGTGGTCTGTTCAACTTCCTGTATTTCCTTCGTGTCCATCATACACATCCTCCTTCATGTCACAGGTCACAGCTGTCCGGTACATTCATGATTCGCTCCCACAAATTCCGGACGGAAACTATGCGTCCTATCAATTACTGCCATTATAGCAGTTTTATTTGGAAAAATGTGTATCTTCAAGGAAACTTAAGAAAAGTTTAAGATTCATCGTCATTCCTCTTCTCAGTTGGAAGAAGAATGCATACGTTATAAGGTGCGAAAAAAGAAGGCGGGAATTCCCGCCTTCAGGATATTAAGACATGCCGTTTACGGTTTTGTACTTATACAGCATCTCCGCGTGGTTCTGCTCCTCGATCTGGATATCTGCCAGAAGCTTACGCACATCGGAATCTCCGAACACAAACACGTTGGAGTTGTACTCTCCGGAAACCATCTTTTCCGTTCCGATACAGTCCGTTGCCAGGAAGCAGTCATTCTTCTTGTCCTCAGAATTGGTCATGGAATCGTAGGCCGCCTTTGGCTCATAGGATGCGCCGTCTCTGTCATTGCAGTCACAGGGGGGAACCGCACCGCTTAGTACCTGTCCCAGAGACTCATAATGCTTGGTCTCTTCCTTCTCCAGTCTCGCGAAAAGCTGCTGCAGCTGCGGGTCCTTTGCCTGCTGTCCGTAACGCTTGTACTTCTCCATACAGGACTGCTCCTGGGTACGGAGATCCTCAATAGTGGTCTGTTCTTTTTCTGTTAATACCATAATTGCACCTCTCTTTACCATAAGATTTCTTTCCTATTATGCTCCAAAAAAAAATTTATATGTATGTGCAATTGATATTTATCACAGGTGTCATACAAATCTGCACAATTTGGCGAACCGTTCCGCTATCCATCCCTGGAGAATCCAGTTCAGCAAATATTAAGTTTCTCGTTATATTACGAAGAATAAATTTTCATATGCACGGCGGATTTTCGACGGCATAGCGGTGGCTAAAGCTAGAAAATCCAATGAAACAGATGAAAATTCAGACAAGTCATATGGCTAGAAACATATTATTCGCTGTACTAGTGCATGGGACACACTTCCTTCAGGATGCACCATATCCAAAGCCTCCCTGACAGGAACCCATTCTGCGGCATCCACTTCACCGGACAGCTCTAACTCCTGTTTTTTCGCCCGTGCAATGAAACCAATCATCAGCAGTCCCTTTTTTTCAAACCAATAGGTTCCTGCGAATTCCAGACTGTCGATCACTACCCCTGTCTCCTCTGCGATCTCCCTTGCCGCCGTCTCCTCCGCTCGCTCCCCCGGCTTCATATAGCCGGAAACCAGATTCCAGTAGTGATCTGAAATATAATTCTGGTGCAGAAGAAGTGCCTCGTCATACTCATTTACCACCAGTGCAATGATACAGGTGGAGAACATATCAAACATGGGCTGGCGGCAGTTGTCACAATAAGGAACCATGCCCTCATCGCCAATTTCCTTCTCTATTAACTTTGTCCCGCAGTGGGGACAGTAAGTGAATTTCATTCGTTCCTTCTCCTCGTATTTCTATTAACTCCTGTCACTATTAACCCTTGTTTTTATTAGCCCCAGTTTCTTTAGATTCCTGAAACTTTTTTCTGTTTAAAAATATTGTTCGGCTTGTCTTATTTCTCACTGACTCGTATGATTCCTTCACTCATGGAGGGGGAGTTCTTTTCTCTTGTCTTTTGCGGGCGATGAGCCTTGGATTTCTGCTCTGACGCCCATTTTTTTATCCGACAAATAAAATTACTGGCACAGGGTTTTGTATCCCCTTCCAGGGGAATTCTTGTCAATATCAGCAAAATAAAATCCTTAAGTTCCTCAAGGATTCTTCTTAAAAACGGCACCGAACTTCCCATACGCAGACGCCGTTTCAAAGATATTGAAAAATCTACGCAAATCAGATTATAAAAATAATTGAGTAGTCAAGTTGTGACTCTGCGGGTGGAAAAGAGATCCTAAATGCTTTTACCGCATTTCCACCATGCAGGTTTTCTCACAGAAGCAGATGCCGTAATTCATGATTTTCGTGTACCCCTTATCGAGAAACGGCACAGCGTAGTCCCTCTCCTCAATCTGGTCTAAGGCTGCCCTGCAGCCCTCTGCCATCTGTGTATATTTCTTACAGGATTTGAATTCAAAAATAATCACGGATTTTCTC
>ONEJ01000073.1 GCA_900316805.1 uncultured Lachnospiraceae bacterium | reverse complement strand
GGCAGATTCCCGAGTGGCCAAAGGGGACAGACTGTAAATCTGCTGCAAATTGCTTCGGTGGTTCGAATCCACCTCTGCCCATGAAAAGAAGAACCACTGCATATGCAGTGGTTTTTTTGTAAAAATTGTATATATTTTGATTGTTCTATTCGTAAATTTATAGTATAATGGCAAATGGAATATGTTTACGTTATGTGTAAGGCTAATGGGGGCGTTGCAGATATGAAAAAATTTCAGAAAATGGAACAACTGAAGGAACAGGTGGCAAAGAAAGTTAAAGTACCAAAGCTGCCAAGTATACCAAAGAAATCTAAGAAATCTAAAGTGTCTGAGTCAGCTAAGGGGTCTAAGTTATCTAAGGCGTCTGGGGATTCTACGGCATCGAAGACACTGAAGTTAAAAATTCCGGGATTTCTAAAGGATTTGAAAGATAAAATTAAAATTCCAAAGATCAAAAAGCTGGAGAGAAAGAATAAGCCCGGGCGGCCGACACAGACAAAGAAGCCGGCGGGGGCTGTGGGAGCAAATACAGAGATTCCGTTTTACAGAAGTATTGCCGTTCGTCTGATCGGTGGGTTTATGGTGCCAATCCTGGGCGTCATGATCCTGGGCGTGGTTTCCTATAAGACGGCATCCGGTGCGATTGTCAATACCTATAAGGAATCTGTACAGCAGACCATGAAGACCATGGAGCAGTATGTGGATCTGGTGGTCAAGAGCGAGAAGGATGAGTTTTCGACCTATTTGAAGGATTCTGTTCTGGAGAGATATCTCAAGGGGTGGATGGAGCCCCTGGAGGAGACCAGAACCAGAAGAGAGTATGAGAAGAAGATCGTAAGTAAGAGGGTGCTGGACGACAAGATCCACAGTGTCTACTTCCTGGCAGATTCCACGAGAACGATTCTTCCTGAGGAGGGTGTGGATGACAGAGATCTCTATACGGAATACATCCAGACAGAACAGGGAAAAATGGTGGACGACAGTGCGACAGAGTGGTTTTTCTTTGGACAGGATTCCGAGACAGATGAGATTATTGGCATGGAGAACAGCAATTACAGTCTCAGAATTGCCAAGAAAATGAACACACAGCCGTCGGTTATGCTGGTCAATATCAGCGATGAGACGGTTAGAACTACCATGAGTGCTGTGGATCCGGGCGAGGGCGGATATGTGGCTCTGGTTACGGGAGACGGTGCTGAGTTTTATGCAGACACGAAAAGTGCTCCGAGTGATAAGCTGATTTACGGTACGGACTTTTATAAGGATGCCATGGAGAAGGAAGAATCCGCCGGCAATCAGATGATCCGGTTAAATGGCAGGGAATACCTTTTTGTATATAACCGTCTCGATGTTGGAAATGCTATGGTTGCAGCGCTGATTCCGTCAGCAAGACTGCTGGAGCAGTCCGCAGAGATCAAGAAGCTTGCAGTGATTCTGACCATTCTCTGTGCAGTAGTGGCAATGGTACTGGGAGTATTGATCTCCCGCCAGATGACAGGAACGATCCAATACATACTCCGTCAGCTGCGTAAGGTTGCCAAGGGCGATCTTACGGTAACATTAAAGGGTAAGAAACAGGATGAGTTCGGCATGCTCTGTGACGGAGTTAATGACACAGTGGATCACGTGAAGTCTCTGATACGGGATGTCAATGATGTCAGCGGACAGGTTCAGATTGCAGCGCAGCATCTGGCAAAAACCTCCGGAACCTTCATGGAGACCTCCAGGAATATTCAGGATGCCGTGATCGAAATTGAGGGCGGTGTGAATAAGCTGGATACTGGTTCGGATAACTGCTTAAGCCAGATGGATTCCCTTTCCGGTAAGATTACCAACGTAAGCTCCAACGCAGATGAGCTTGGAAAACTGACCAATGAGACCGGTGCTACCATTAATGCAGGTATCTCTTCCGTACAGAGTCTGACCAAGAGTTCTGAAATTACGGTTGATATTACGAGAAATGTAATTGAGTCTGTCCAGCAGCTGGAACAGAAATCAAAGCAGATCAGCACCATCGTATCTGCCATCAATGCAATTGCGGAGCAGACCAATCTCGTCTCCCTCAATGCTTCCATTGAGGCGGCAAGAGCCGGGGAGGCTGGACGCGGCTTCTCCGTTGTGGCAGAAGAAATCAGAAAGCTGGCAGATCAGTGTCTTGCATCATCAGGACAGATTGCCAATATTGTTGATGATATTGTGACAGGTACAGGCAACGTTGTAAATATCGCCAAAGAGGCAGAGGCCGCTGTTTCTTCACAGTACAGTGTGGTGGAAGATACCACAGCATCCTTCCGGCAGATTGACGGTCTGGTAGCCCGCCTGATCGATGCTTTGCAGATCATCTCCAACAATGTGGAGGAAATGAATGGAGCTAGGAACGAGACATTAAGTGCCATCGAGAGTATTTCCGACGCATCTTCCCAGACGGCAGAGTGCTCCTCCTCCGTACATATGGCGGCAGGAACCCAGATGGAGGCTGTCAAGAACCTTGAGGAAGCTTCCAAAAGCCTTACTGAGAAGGCAGACAGCCTGCTCAGCGCATTGGCTACGTTCCAGGTATAGCGATATTAGAGTTTTTGTGTATTATAGCAAAAGGCATATTTCCCGGTGGGGAGATATGCCTTTATTGACGATTAAAACAAAGAGGCAAAAGAGAAATGAAAAGAATTACATCAAGAGTGATTTTCGTTCTGACTGCGTTATGTATACTACTACAGGCGCAGCCTGTTTATGCAGAGCAGATAATCCTTTCAGCAGAAACAGAATACGAACAGGGAATAGAACAATCTGGAGCATCGGAAGAAACACCAGAAGATACGGAAAAACCTGAGCAACCGGAAGTAGCGGAGAATCCAACGGAACCCGGACAACCGGAATCACCGGAGGAATCAACAGAACCCGAACAGCCGGACAACCCGCAGGAGGAAAAACCGCAGAAGCCAATTCCCGGAGCAGTCAGCGCCATGTGCGTATTGGCAGTATGAGTCGGAATTTCAGAAAAATAAGAAAATTGTTTTGAAAATTGCCAGGGCATTATAGAGGATGATTTTAGGGAGAGAGATTTTAATGAAAAGAATGGGCGAATACAGTGTTTGTATGGCAAATCGCCCATTTCCCATCATTAGTATTACAGATTTGACTGATATTCGACGATCAGACGGATCTACACAATCTGTTTCGCCACATAAAGAATCACCGCGCAGCCAACTCCTCCTGCAGCATCTCCTGAAGTACCTTCTGGCAGTGGCTGCCGATCTTTTTCTGCTCCTCCTTCGGAAGGTCAGATACCAGAATCGGCTTGCCGTAAGTAAGTGTTACATGAGTCTTTTTAATCCAGGGAAACTGGTTTTCAAAGATATCGGCGGTTCCGGTAAGTGCCATGGGAATAATGGGGCAGCCCGTCTTTTGGGCGATTTTGAAGGATCCCTCATGGAAAGGCAGCAGTGATTCCGGGTGCTCCTTGTCCCGGTTTCTTGTGCCTTCCGGGAATACGCACATGGAGATGCCGGCCTTGACCTGGTCGATGGCCGTCAGTATCACCTTAAGTCCCTGCTTTATATCTTTACGGTCCAGGAACAGGCAGTAGAGCCGCCGCATCCAAATTCCCAGAACCGGAACTTTGTCCATACCATCTTTGGAGATGTACCCGGTTAGTCTTGGACATCTGGCATAGGTGATAATGATATCAAAGAAGCTGCGGTGATTTCCAATATACATTACCGGCTGATCCTTTGGAACATTTTCTTCACCCTTTACCGTAAGTTTCACTCCGGACAGAAAGCATACAACCCGAAATGCCCACTGAACCATCCGAAGCTGGCTGATGTCGGCTGCAGGCCGGTTGAACTTGGCAATGATCCATTCCACTCCCAACACCGGAAGTCCCAGGAACAGATACAGGGCTACAAAGAGAACTACTAGTATTGTTCGCATTTTCTTATCCTCTCTTTTTCGTTTGGTTAGGCGTTTCAATGCTTTGGAGAAAAATAATTTCACCGGTGAAACGCCTGTTGTTTTTACATACTTAGTATTATAGAGAAAAAAGCGCATAAAAGCAACGCCTCTCGCATAGGATTGCATAAGATGTTGAATAAGTGTGTGAATATCATGAAAAAATGGATAGGTATGGTGACGCTGCTTCTGATTATGTCGGTGACGGGCGGCTGCATTATGAAGCAGGGAGGAGACAAACAGCGGGATCTGGAGTACACCGTTGCGGATGTAAACGACCTTCCCCAGGCGCTGAGGGAGCAGCTGGAACTGAAGAAGGAGGAAGATTTCTCCATGACCTACAGCGATAACCAGTACCTGTATGCGGTGAGGGGGTATGGAGTACAGGAAACCGGCGGCTACAGCATTTCTGTGGATGAATGTTATCTTGCGGAGAATGAAATATGTGTGGAGACCACTCTGCACGGGCCGAAGGCAGGGGAAAGTGTGGCAAAATCCCCCAGTTATCCCTATATTGTGTTGAAGCTTGAGCTTCGGCAGGAACCGGTCATATTTCGATAAAATACGTCAGGTACTTTCGTCCTATTGTATAAAATTTGTTACTTTGCTATACTAAAACTACTAGATATTGTATTATCGTATCTATTCAGGAGCAGCATAAAACACTTGCTGTTTTGTGCGTATGAAAATGATGTAATAGCAAAAATACCATCGCGAAGCGATTTTAAATGCATTTTTGCTTCGTAACGGTGAGGATACTGAACCGTTACGTATTATCTAGAATAAGCAACTTAAAATAGAGGAGGTATCATATGGAACAGGCAGAGATCAGCAAGGTTCGGGCATCCATTCACCAGCAGTGTGGAAATCGTGTAAAGATTCAGCTGGATCGGGGACGCAACAAGGTTGATATTCAGGAAGGTGTGATCCAGAGAGCATATCCCAGCGTATTTACCGTCCTGGTTGACGATGAACGCGAGGAAAATCCTCCTCAGTTATTATCTTTCAGCTACACAGATGTCATTACAAAAGATATTCGCATGAAGTTGTGTTAATTTTGCAAATTTAGGAATAAAACTCTCTCTCTTCGAATAAGTATTTTTATACTAAGATTGGAAGAGAGGGAGTTTTTTGATGGAGTTACAGAAACAGCCGCTGAATCAGATTGTGAGAAAAGGAAAGGCGTTTACACAGATCACGGTAGATGATGACTGCATTGTCAGAGACAGTAAGCCGGATATTGTGAAAATGATACATACAAAGGGTCGTGTTGTCATTGATGAGGTGAAGGTCGAAAACCGTGCCCTGTGGGTTTCGGGACAGCTGAAGTTTATGGTGCTGTACCGCAGTGACAGCGAGGGCAGCAAGCTGGATACCTTGTCGGATGCGGTCAGCTTCCGGGAAAAAATATATATGGATGAGATTCTGGAGGATGACCGCGTGTGGGTGGACCAGAGGGTGGAGGATCTGAATATTACCGCCATCAATTCCAGAAAACTTGCGGTGCGGGCGGTGATAGGCCTTGAGGCTGTCTGCGAAAAGCCGGTTACCGCGGAGATTGCCTGTGCCGTAAAGGGAGAGGAGGGAATCCTTGAAAAAAGGGAAAAGCGCACCCTGCTGGATCTGTGTGTTTCTAAAAAGGATATTATGCGGACCCATGCGGAGTTTACGCTGCCCGGAGCGAATCCCAATATAGCGAGAATTGTCTATGATAACGCAGAAATCCGCGGTCTGCAGACTGCCTGCATGGGAGACGAGATACAAGTGAGAGGTACCGCCTGCGTCAGTGTGCTTTACCAGAGCACTGAGGGTGGCATGGAATGGTTCGAGACAGAAACACCTTTTATGGGAAACATTGATGCCGGAAGGGAGGCGGGGCAGCAGTCCCTGTACTGGATACGGGTGAAGCCGGGAGAAACGGAATTGAATCTTATGACAGATGCGGACCAGGAGCCGAGAAATCTGAGCCTGGATGTAAATTTTGATGTGGAACTTCGCATGTGGCAGGAAAAGGAATATGAGATTCTCTCGGATGTATATTCCCTGAAGAACCATCTGATTCCCCAGACGGATGACCTGTGCGTGTGGAATCTGATGGTAAAAAATGAGGCGAAACAGAGGCTTTTGCAGCAGATGAAGCTGCAGGAGGGACAGGAGAAAATACTGCAGGTCAGCTCCTGTGAAGGAAAGCTGGAGATTGACCGGGTGGAAATCGGGGAAAATGCTCTGGATGTGGAGGGCATTCTGTTGGTAGATATTCTCTATACCACCACCGATGATCATTTTCCGGTGGCACACACGCTGGAGCAGCTACCCTTCCGGCAGCGGATCGAGGTGCAGGGGCTTTCGGAGAACGAGAAGGATGTGATCTATGAGCTGGAGCTGGGGATTGACCAGCTGGCGGTAAATCTGCTGGACAGTGAGCAGTATGAGGTCAAGGCTCTGATTTCCCTGACGGCACTGGTGCTTCGGGAGGAACATTTTGATTCTATTTCAGAAATCAGTTCGGAAGCCATGGATATCAGGGAACTGTCGGAACTGCCGGGCATTACCGGCTATGTGGTGCAGAAGGGGGAGAGCCTTTGGGATATCGCGAAACGTTATCATACTACAGAGGAAGAAATGATGCGCACCAACGGAATTCCAGCCGGTCCTCTGACTCCCGGCCAAAAATTAGTGATTGTCAAAAAAGTTGGATAATGCTAGAATTTTATCATGTGCGGCAACCGTATTTGGAGAGAATGTCACATCCATGCATGAGGATGACGGCTACGGCTATTACTCCTGGTATTTTAAGGATGGCGGTTATTACACCAGCATAGAACTGGATTTTGATGGCGAAGAATTAAAAGAAGTCTGGATCATGAATTGTCAGCAGCTGGAAGAATGATAAATTTCCCGGGCAGAATGCCCGGGATTTTATAATTTTCTGTAAATAGTAATAAAAACCAGTGGAAAAAAGATGGATTTTGTGACAAAATAGAAGAAGGTATATATAACACAATGGAGGTAGGATGATATGCGTCATAAAAAACATAAAAGCAGAATATCGTCAGCAGTAAAAAAGCGGGTCTGTGCGGCTCTACTTGTGGGGGTTATGGGGATCACCATGGTGGCAGGTGCTTCCTATGTGCCGTCGGTCTATGCAAAGACAGATGCAGAGATCAAGAGGGATGAATACAAGGACAAGCTGAAGGACGCCAAGGAGGACATTGAGAATATCAAGGGAAACCAGCAGAATGTAAAGGAAGATCTGGAGGAGGCATCTGCCAGTCTGCAGACACTTCTGGGTAAGCAGCAGGAATTAAAGACTGCCATTGGAAATAAGCAGGAAGAGATTAAAAAGGCAGATGAATCCATGGAGAAGGCCGAGAAGGTAAAGCAGGAGCAGTATGAAGCCATGAAGCTTCGGATCCGGTACCTGTATGAAAACAGCACGGACAACTCTCTGTGGACAGCTATCATTGAGTCAGACGGTTTTGCGGACATGTTAAGCCGTATTGAGTACGCCTCCGACATTTACCGGTCGGACAGAGACCTGATGGATGCCTATGAGGAGGCTGTGCAGCAGGTGGAGGACTGGAGCAGACAGCTAGCAGAGGAGATGGATAACCTCCTGATAATGAAGGAACAGTATGAAGAGCAGCAGGGCGAGCTGGATATTTTGATCGCAAGGCTGGAAAGAAAGAAGGATACCTACGCAGAACAGCTGGCAGAAGCCAAAGAGCAGGCAGAGGACTACGAGAAGAACATGAATAAATACGCGGAACTGGTGCGTGCCCAGGAGGCCGCTGCAGCCCAGCAGGCGGCAAACAACTATACCGGCGGCGGCTCCGGCTCCAGCGGAAGCATTGGGGGGGATGCCTATCTGCAGGATCCCAGCTATAACCCATCCAACGTCACCAACGTAAGTGGCGAGGATATTGTAGCTTATGCGAGACAGTTTGTTGGAAATCCTTATGTATGGGGTGGCAACAGTCTGACCAATGGTGCCGACTGCTCTGGATTTGTGCATCTGGTGTATCAGCATTTTGGAATCAGTACCCCGCGTTACTCCCAGTCCTTTAAGACGGTGGGACAGCCGGTGGCTTACCAGAATATTCAGGCGGGAGATGTGGTAGTATATCCGGGGCATGTGGCCATTTATATCGGCAATGGCTGTATTGTAGAGGCACAGTCTACAAGGGCAGGAATTACGGATACACGTCCGGTAAATTGCCACACCATCACCGCCATCCGAAGACTGGTTTAGGAACTGTGTATGGCTGGAATGAAACCCGTAAGAAGTGGTATTCATAAATGTTTTGTCACGATTGCACTGTTTCTTATCATAGTTCTTTTTGTGGCAGCTACCAGATGGCAGAACCGCCAGAGAGATCCACTGGTCTATCGGGAGTCTCTGGATCAGGAGGCGGTTACGGTCAACGGACAGCCCCTTACCCTGCGGGATCTGGCCTTTTACGTGGCCTATGAGGAGGCGCAGGTACACAGGCAGGCGCTATTGTATGATTCTGAAAATCCCGCCCGGTATTGGAACGCCAATGTGGGCGGCACCTATGTGCGCGTGGCGGCCAGGGACACGGCCATGCAGATGGCAGTGCACGATGAAATATTTTATGAAATGGCAATGCAGGAGGGGATCTCCTTAAACGAGGAGGAGGAGAATTACCTGGCGCAGGCCGAAGAAGATTTCTGGTATGATCTGTCAGAGAATGGGGGAGATAAGCGGATGGGAATCCGGGAAGAGGATATTCTGGCTGCCCTTCGGAAAATCACCTACGCGCAGAAGTACCAGCAGATCTATGCAGAGCTTCACAACCGTTCCTGTGAAGATTATGATCTCACCGGGAAGGCCTGGCAGAAGCTTTTAAAAAAACAGGAATATCAGGTTTATGAGAAAGTGTGGAAGCGGGTAAGCTTCGGCAGTGTTTCTTTGGACTATGAAAAATAAATATAAATTTAAGAAAGAAGTAGTAGAAATGTCTGTAAAATTAGGAAGAAACGATCCCTGCTGGTGTGGCAGCGGAAGAAAGTATAAGGCATGTCATGCAGCCTTTGATGATAAGCTGGCGCGGTTTGCCCAGGCAGGTCACAAGATTCCCACAAGGGATCTCATCAAGACCCCGGACCAGATTGCCGGCATTAAGGAGAGCGCCAAGATCAATATCGCCGTGCTGGATTATATTGAGAAAAATATCCATGCGGGAATGAATACGGCAGAGATCGATCAGATCGTATATGATATGACCACCAGTATGGGAGGAATTCCCGCTCCCCTGAATTATGAGGGATATCCTTACAGTGTCTGTACCTCGGTAAATGATCAGGTGTGTCACGGATTTCCTTCTAAGGATGTGATTCTGAAGGAAGGGGACATTATCAATGTGGACTGTTCCACAATCCTGAATGGTTATTTCTCCGATTCTTCCAGAATGTTCTGTATCGGTGAGGTGAGCCCGGAGAAAAAGCGCCTGGTTCAGGTGACGAAGGAATGCGTGGAGATGGGACTTAAGGAAGTAAAGCCTTGGGGATTCTTAGGAGATATGGGACAGGCGGTGCATGACCACGCCTATGCCAATGGATATACCGTGGTCCGTGAGATCGGCGGACATGGGGTGGGACTGGAATTCCACGAGGAGCCGTGGGTCGGCTACAACACGAAGCGGGGAACCCAGATGGTACTTGCTCCCGGCATGATCTTTACCATTGAGCCTATGGTGAATATGGGCGGTGTGGAGATCTACATAGATGACGAAAATGATTGGGAAGTATATACAGAGGATGGAAAGCCTTCAGCACAGTGGGAAATCATGGTGCTTGTGACAGAGGACGGCGCAGAGGTGCTGTGCTGGTAACAGACATTTCCAACAATGACAGAAGGGCGTAGAGAAAGATGAACAAGAAAGAAGTATTGGAAATTAAAAGAAGATTTAAAAAAGAGGCGGCTACCTTTACCAGGGTCGTCGGCTGCTATGTGGATGGAAACCACAATAAAATCTGCAAATTCGGCAACACCTTCTTAAATCTGGAGGAAGAGGAATTTTACAAATATCTGGAGATTGCCAACAAGGCTTTGTCGGGAACTCTGGGCAACAATCTGCTGGAGCTGCACTTCCCTCTTCAGGAGGAAGAGGTGGGAGGACGCCAGCAGATCCTCATGGCGCTACGGGAGACGAAGCTGAAGGACGAGGCGCTGTTAGATACCTTTTATGATCTGGTGATCGATACTTATGACCACGCAGGCAATTATCTGATCGTGCTTTTCCATGACGCTTACGATGTCATGACCCGCACCAGTGATAATAACAATCTGGATGAGTCTGAGGAGGTATACGAGTATCTGATCTGTGCCATCTGTCCGGTGGACCTCTCCAAGCCGGGACTGGGATTTCTGGAGGATGAACAGCGGATCGGTCCCCGGGTGCGGGACTGGGTGGTAGGGCCTGTGGATACGGCCTTTCTGTTTCCGGCCTTCAATGACCGCAGTACGGATATTCATTCTACATTGTTTTATACGAAAAATACCAAGGAGCCCCACTCGGAGTTTATGGCAAATGGTCTTGGCTGCGGGATAGAGCGGACGGCCACGGAGCAGAAGATGGCCTTCCATTCCATTGTGCGAAATGTGCTGGGGGCAGAGGATGAGCATACCGCTGATGTGCTTTTGGATATTCAACAGAACCTGAGCAATATGATTGACGAGTATCAGGAGAACCATGAGGACGAGGAGGATGTGTTCCTGCTGGACAAAGAGGTCGTGGGGAAGCTTCTGGCAGACAGTGAGATTTCAGAGGAAAAGGCTTCCCGCATTGAGAAGTCCGTGGATGAGGCCTTTGGCGAGAAGCCGCCGGTGGCAGAGCATGTGATTGATTCCAAGGCGCTGGTGCAGAATGAACTGCGGGTGGAGAAGCTGGCCCTGGAGGATCAGGTGGGAAGCCTGACGATACAGCTGAACCAGAAAGAGGACGAGCTGAAGGAGCGAACCACTCAGCTGGTGGAGAAACAGGAAGAAATTGACAACTACATTGCTGAGACGAAGACTTATGATGTAGTGCTTCGGGTAAAGCCGGAGAAGGCGGCTCAGATTCAGTCAAAGATGATCGATGGGAAGAAATGTCTTGTCATTCCCATGGGAGACGGCGAGCATGCGGCCATTAATGGGGTGAATACTCTGGTGTAAGAGTCAGAGAACGAAACCGCAGGCGATAGGAGGGATTAGCTTGGTATTGGGGATTCTTGCTCATGTGGATGCGGGAAAGACAACTTTATCAGAGGCCATGCTCTATGTTTCCGGAGAGATAAGGACTCTCGGGCGTGTAGATCATCAGGACGCCCATCTGGATACGGATGCGCAGGAGAAACAGCGGGGAATCACGATTTTTTCCAAACAGGCAAGAATGGGGGATATTACCTTATTGGATACTCCGGGACATGTGGATTTTTCCGCGGAAATGGAGCGCACCCTGCAGGTGCTGGACTATGCAGTGCTGGTTATCAGTGGTACGGATGGGGTGCAGGGGCACACCAGAACCCTCTGGCGTCTTTTGCGCCACTATCACATTCCGGTTTTTGTTTTTGTCAACAAAATGGATCTGCCGGGAGCAGACCGGGAGAGCATGCGCAAAGAGCTGAAACGGGAATTGTCGGATGGCTGTGTGGATTTTACCTGCATGGAGGAAGACGCCCGGGACAGTTTTTATGAGGAGATTGCCGTCTGCAGTGAAAAGCTGCTGGAAGAATATATGGCTCTGGGAAAGGTGGATAAGGAGCACATCGCTTCCGCCATAGGAGATCGGGAGATTTTTCCCTGCTACTATGGCTCAGCCCTGAAGGTGGAAGGAGTGCAGGAGCTTCTGGAAGGCATCCGCCGTTTCCGGAGAGAGGGAAGCTATGGCAGGAATTTTTCGGCCCGGGTATACAAGATCGGCCGGGACGCAAAGGGGGCGAGACTTACCTGCCTGAAGGTGACCGGTGGAGAACTTCGCGTCAAAGACCTCATCTCTTACGAAGGACTGGAGGAAAAGATCGATCAGATCCGGCTGTATTCCGGGGACCGGTTTGAGAGTGCAACGATGGTGCCTGCAGGGGAAATCTGTGCAGTGACGGGGCTTACGGCAACCGCTCCGGGTCAGGGGCTTGGGGCAGAAACGGATACCCGTATCCCGGTGTTGGAGCCGGTGCTCAGCTATCAGATTCATCTGCCGTCGGATGTAAATCCGGTGGAAATGATGGGAAAGCTAAAACAGCTGGAGGAGGAAGATCCCCAGTTACATATTGTCTGGAATGAACAACTGCAGGAAATCCATGCCCAGATGATGGGACAGATACAGATCGAAGTATTGACCCAGCTGATCAAAGACCGGTTTGGAGTGGTTGTGGTATTTGATCAGGGAAATATCGTCTATAAGGAGACCATTGCAAAGCCGGTGGAGGGCATCGGGCATTTTGAACCCCTGCGCCATTACGCGGAGGTGCACCTTCTTCTGGAGCCGGGGGAACCGGGCAGCGGTATCCAGGTGGCTTCCGCCTGCAGTGAGGATGTGCTGGATTTAAACTGGCAGAGACTTATCGCAACCCATGTGACGGAGCGGGAGCATCCCGGCGTCCTGACGGGTTCCGTGCTTACGGATGTGAAGGTGACGATTCTTACCGGCCGGGCCCACAGCAAGCATACGGAGGGCGGCGATTTCAGGCAGGCTGCCTACCGGGCCATCCGCCAGGGGCTGAAAAGTACAGAGAGTGTGCTGCTGGAGCCGGTTTATGCATTCTGTCTGGAGGTGCCTCAGGAAAACGTGGGGCGGGCCATGACGGATCTTAAACAGCGGTTCGGAAACTTCGAATCGCCGGAGTTTATGTCAGTTGGTGGAGTGGATTATGCCGTGATCAAAGGGACGGCGCCGGTATCCACCATGCAGGATTACAGTGTTCAGATGCATGCCTGCACCAGGGGAATGGGGCGGCTGACCCTGGAGCTGGCGGGATACGAGGTATGTCATAACAGTGAGGAGGTCATCACATCCATAGGCTATGACAGCGAGGCGGATACCGCCAATCCTACGGGATCGGTTTTCTGCGCCCACGGAGCCGGATTCGTTGTCCCCTGGGATGAGGTGGACCGCTATATGCATCTGGAGCGAGTATTTGATCCGCAGAAATACGGAGCATCAGCAGAAAATCAAACCGGGATACCACCGGGGCGCGCCTATCAGACAGATGGATCCGCCTACAGCGCCACGGAGGCAGACCGGCTGGCGGGGGTAAGGCGCCGAGGAAGCTGGGAGAAATCCGTTGCTTCCATGAGCTCCTGTGAACTGGACAAGGAACTGGCAGACGTATATGCCAGAGAATTCGGCATGAGCCGTGAAGATGTTGAGGATCAGGAGCGAAAGAAATGGAGCCGGAGAAAGGCAGATGCGAAAGTGGAAAAGCCCCGGACGGTGAAATATGACAAGAAGGGGAATCCCATTTATCCTGCAAAGGAAAAGAGGCAGGAGTTCCTGGTGGTAGACGGCTACAATATTATTTTTGCCTGGAAGGAGCTAAAGGAGCTTTTGAAGATCAATATTGATTCTGCCAGGGATAAGCTTAAGGACATTCTGCTGAATTATCAGGGGTACAGAGGCAGCAGGGTCATGGTAGTGTTTGATGCCTATAAGGTCAGGGACAATGCGGGGAAAAAGGAATTTTACGATGGGGGAAGCCGGAAAGAGCGAAAGGAACAAAGCCTTTCCGCCGGTATTGAAGTGGTGTATACGGCCACGGACGAGACGGCAGATGCTTATATCGAGCGGCTGGTACATAATGAAAGCGAAAAGTACCGGATCTTTGTGGCCACCAATGACGGACTGGAGCAGCTGACAGTGATGAGTCAGGGAGCACTTCGGATGACGGCAGAGAATTTAAGGGAAGAAATCCTGGGAGCAGGAAAACGATAAAGGGGTAACACAAAGGGGGAAGAACTATGAAACTTAGGACAAAAATAGCAATTATGGGAATCATGTGTGCGGTGGTAGCCATTGTCATGAATCTGGTGATTTCACTGCCGAGGGCAAGGACTCTGATTGCAGACAGTGTCTCCAACAACATGTTGAATCTGGCAAAAGCATACGGGAAAATGGTGGAAATCCGCATTCAGCAGAACGGTAATTCCATGATTCTCACGGAGGAATTGCAGGAACTGTTTCAGGGTGTCAAGGTAGACGGGGTTGATACCTGTTATCCATATTTTGTAAGCTCCAGCAACAAGGTATTGTACCATCCGGATGAAAGTCTCATTGGAACAGATAACGCTAATTCGATTGCACTGCAGATCGTCAACGAGGTCAGCAGTGGGCTGAATCCGGATATCGAGCCTAAGGTAGTGGAGTACGAAGAGGATGGCAGAAAGATGATTGCCGGCTATTATGTTTTGGACAGTATCGGAAGCATTGTTATGATCATAGCCGAGAAACAGGATGCGGTAAGCGTAATATCTGCACTGGTCAAGACCAATGTGGAGGCGGCAATGATTGCAGTGCTCGCTGCACTGGTTCTGTCACTGGTTTTTGCCACACTGCTCTCCGGACCCATCAAGCGTGTCAACAAGGTGATCGGACAATGCGCATCCTTAAATTTTAAGAATCATCATGAACTGGAAAAGAGCACAAAACGCAAAGATGAGATTGGCGATATGAGCCGTTCCATGGAAAAGATGCTTCAGGTACTGATCGGAATGGTGGGGAAAATGTCGTCGGTATCCGGAGATCTTGTGTCCGATGCGGATAATCTTGGAAAGATGGTAGGTGTATTAGAGGATCATTCGGAAAAGAACAGTAAAACCGCTTCCCAGCTTTCTGATCTGATGAGGGGCAATCAGGAAAGTGCAGAGCTTATCTACAAGAATGTAAGCGGAATCAATGAGAATGTGCAGGAGATCAACGGTCAGACACAGAAGGCGGCACAGGTCATCCACCGGGTACTCCTGAATGCAGAAGTTATGCGGGAAAGTACGGAGAATGCCAGCCGAAGAACCGCAGAGATGTATGAGACCCTTAAGAGGGAATCCAGAGCCATTACCGACCGCTCCAGGGAAATTGACAGAATCAATGAGCTTACATCGGGAATTCTCGAAATCGCAGACAGTACAGAACTTCTGGCATTGAACGCCTCCATTGAGGCGGCCCGGGCAGGAGAACAGGGAAAGGGATTTGGCGTAGTTGCGGAGGAAATCGGTAAGCTTGCCCAGCAGTCCAACGGACTTGCATCCAGCATTATGGATACCACGGAGCATGTCCGCAGTGTCACAGAGGAGGCGTTCCTGTGCCTGGAGAAGACCGTAGACTTCCTGGAACATACCATCATCAAGGATTACAGCAGCTTTTTGGAAACCAGCTGCGTTTATGTAACAGATTCCAAGGAAATCGAGAGCAATGTGGCCAAAATCCGCGAATCCGTAGAACTGCTCCATTCCATGACGGAGGAGATCAAGGGGGTAGTGGATCAGATCTCCGAAAGTATTGGCAACAGTACCAGGGGAATTTCCAATGTGGAGAATCAGTCCAGAGAATTACAGGAAATGGTTATCGATGTCTATAAACTCTCCGGGCAGACAAAGAACAGTTCCGAGGATCTCAGCCAGGTGGTGGATCAGTTTGTAATCTAGACGGGATCAGGCAGAAAGGAAGAGGAAATTGCGTATTCATATGGGGAGGCAGCAGGCTGAAAAAGAGGAGAATAAATTCAGGGTACTGGTGATGGCTCTGGCTGTCTTTCTCGCGGCAGCCATCATCGGACTGCTGCTTTTTGCACAGAATCGTACCTACAATCAGGAGACGGGGGAGACCGGATTTCAAAGGCATTACATGTTTATCAGCCAGACAGGGAATCAGTTCATTACGGATAAGATCTTTCAGGAGGCCCAGAAATATGGGAAGGAGCAAGGGGTCTATGTGGAACAGATGAGCAGGTTTTCTGAGGCGGACTATGGAATTGTAGACTATCTGAACTTGGCTATGGCAATGAGAGTAGACGGGATCATTCTGGAAGGATCAGACGAGGATGCGGTAAGAAAGGCCGTCAATCAGGCAGCGGACATGGGAATTCCTGTTGTTACCTTTCTGTCAGACTGCGCCGGCAGCCGGAGAAAGAGTTTTGTAGAGCTGGGAACGGACAATATCGGAAGAGAGTTCGGACGCCAGATCATCAGAATTGCAGATAAGCGAAATCCCAATGTTGTCCTTCTCATGAATGAGGAAATGGCAGAGAACGGCAGTGCGGATGAAATCCTATCGGGACTTCGGCAGACCCTGCAGAACGAGGGAAATCACCTGCAGGTCAGACTCAGCACGCAAATGATGGGAACGGGAGGACTGCAGGAGACATCGGATATGATCCGGGAATTTATGGACCGGAAGGAAAACAGACCGGATATTCTTATCTGCATGAATGAAAAAGATACAAAACTGGTGTATCAGTCCCTCATTGATTATGATCTGGAGAAAGAGGTGCAGATCATCAGCTGCTGTGTGTCAGAATCCCTCTTAAGGGCTGTCCGGGATGGAGAAATTGCAGCTCTCATTCATATGGACACCCTGCAGACCGGAAAGCTGTGTGTAGATGCGCTGGACTACTATATCGAAAATGAAAGCGTCCGGGAGTTTATTATTGTCGATGACAAGGTCATTACGCAGGAAAATATAGAGAGGTATATTGCAGATGAATAGAAAAAGTCCGACCTTTCAGAAGCAGGCATTGTCTATTTTTTTATTTACGTTTTCTATTTTATTCCTGGTGAATCTTTATATATACCATAATATGAACACGATCATTGAAAACATTGATCAGACATATGTTGGAAATAAAAATCTTGTAGAAATCAGGGGCAAGCTGGATGAGGTGCAGTCCTGTGCCACTGAATATCTGAACACAAGGCGAGACGAGTCCCTGAAACAGTACTATAATAAAGAAAAGGAATACAGAGAGCTTCTTACGAATTTAAGCAGTGAGATCGCAGATTCCAAGAACCGGATCATGGAAAAAAATATCCGGAACATGTCGGAGACCTATTTGGAAACTGTGCGAAGTGCCCTGTCTGCCAAGAGGAACAGGAACATAGAAGAATACCGGCAGTATTCCAGGCAGGCAGATGAATTGTTTGATTATCTGGTCACCTGTATCAACAGTCTGAATGATTCCCTGTTTCAAAGCAACGCAAATACATACAATGAAATCATGGCGTCGGTAAGGTTTTCCGAGGGCATGTATAATATAATTCTTGCTCTCACGGCTCTGCTAAATGCTTGTCTCATTTTTATATTCATAAAGAGGATGACAAAACCCCTAAGGGAGCTGGCAGAGACCTCCAAGGAGGTAGGAGGGGGAAATCTGGATGTACAGCTGCCGGAATGCGATACCCAGACAGAGATCGGGATTGTGGTGGTGGCTTTCAACCAGATGGTAAAAAGCCTGAAGGGTTATATTGAAAAGCTGAGACAGAGCGTAGAGGCAGAGAGTGAACTGAGGGAAAATTCCATCCGCATGGAGGCATACTTAAAGGATGCCCAGTTAAAATACCTGCAGGCGCAGATCAATCCTCATTTTCTCTTTAATACCTTAAATGCAGGCGCCCAGCTGGCCATGCTGGAGGAGGCGGATCAGACCTACCGCTATATCATTAAGGTGGCAGATTATTTCCGGGTGCTTGTGGAAAAGAACGACTGGTTTTCCACACTTCAGGAGGAAATTGAACTGGTTGATAACTATATGTATATTTTGAATGTGCGCTACGCCGGGGAGATCCGGTATCATAAGCAGGTGGATGAACAGCTGCTGGGGATCTGTGTTCCGGGTATGATCCTGCAGCCCATTGTGGAAAACAGTATCAAGCATGGATTTAAGGATATCGGCTGGGGAAAAAGGGTGGAACTGGTGATAGAAAGACAGGAAGATGATCTTGTCATGTCTGTGACAGATAACGGCGTTGGCATGACCCGGGAACAGATTGACAGAATTTTGGGAAGCAGGCAGCCGGATAAGCCCCAGGCGGAAGAGGGCGGAATCGGTCTGGACAATGTAATCACAAGACTCCACACCTTCTACAATTACACAGATGAGGTGGAGATTATAAGCGAAGGGGAAAATATGGGGACAACCGTCAGGTTTGTGGTCCCCATAGAAAAGAGGGAGCAGCAGGATGTACAAAATAATGATCGCAGATGATGAGAGCATTGTGATCGATGCGTTGCAATTCATTATTGAACGGAATTTTGAGGATCAATGTATCATTGAATCTGCAAAAACCGGAAGAAAGGTGATCGAACTGGCGGAGTATTTTCAGCCGGATATTATTTTTATGGATATCCAGATGCCGGGTATTAACGGAATTGAGGCCATGCGTGAGATACGTAGACATAACGATCATATTATTTTTATTGTGGTCAGTGCCTATGTGAAGTTCGATTATGCCAAGGAAGCCATTGGGATCGGCGTGCTGGAATATATCAACAAGCCCATCGACAAGGATGTGATCATTGCCACCCTGCAAAAGGCAATGCATAAGGTTGATGAGGCAAAGGAAAGACGCAGCATTGATCTGGCTTACAAAGAAAAACTGGAAATCGTCACGCCAATCATAGAAAACGGCTTTATTTATTCCCTGCTTTACAAGAAAGATGAAAAAGAGGAATGGGACAATTTCCGCACCCTTCTTGGCATTGAAGAGGAGGAGGGATATATGATGTCGCTGCAGTTTGGCGAACCGTCAGAAAAGGAACAGATGGAAAATGTCATCGGAACCAGCGTGCGGCTTCAAAAAGAGTACCCGAAGATCCGGGAGGTCATGAAATCATTTTTCCACTGCTGTGTGGGAAATATGATGGGAAATACCATCGCGGTACTGGTGCCCTGTGATCCTGCAGGAGACAGTGAGGAGTATGAGAAACGTATCGAAGTCATTGAGACCGGAAGGAAGATGGTCAGAGAGCTTCGAAAGACGGTGGATGCCAAATTCCGGCTGGGAGTCGGCGCAGTTCATGAGACAGACAGCCTGGCAGAATCCTACAACGAGGCCATCCGGTCATTAGAGTACAACAGTTCGGACTCTGTCGTCCACGTGAATGATCTTCCGATCCTCTGTAACTATGAGGAGGATTATCCCATTGAAACGGAGAAGATGCTTTTCAGGAGTATTGAGAATGGGGATCTGCACAAAGCCCTCTATTATGGGAAAAGTATCTTTGACTGGATGGTAAAAAGCTACAGCCAAAAGGTCATGGACATTAAACTGAAGGTGCTGGAATTTGTGCTGCGGGCAGAAAGAATCGGCTTCGAGAGCGGAGGTATGGTTTACCATTTTGACATGAGAAGCGAGTATCTGCAGAAAATCATCGATATAAGCGATTACGGCCAGCTGTATGAATGGTTTGAAAAGAAAATCAGTAATGTCTGCCGCAATATTCTGACCAAGAAAGAAGAAAGTACCATGGACATTGTCAAGAAGGCGCAGATGTATATCGAGGAAAACTATGCAAAGGACATTGTGCTGGATGAGGTGTCCAAGGAGCTTCAGATCAGCCCCTATTATTTCAGTAAATTATTCAAAAAGCGCACGGGAATCAATTTCAGCGAGTATCTTACCAATGTGAGAATTGACAAGGCGAAGGAACTGCTGACCCAGTCTTCCATGAACATCAAGGAAATTTCATTGGAGGTAGGGTATTCGGATGCGAATTATTTCAGCAGGGCCTTTAAGAAAAATGTAGGCATCTCTCCCACGGAATATAAGGAGAAGAAAGAGAACAAGGAGTTGGTATAGGGTAGCATTTTCTTGCATATATGAAAAAATGGTCAAATTTGTGCTAAAAAATAGACCGAAAGTGTAAAAAAAAGCAAAATATAACAGAAAGTGGCAAGTTAGTGCAGAACAATTCATGGTACTATTATACCGATGAAAGACATCACAATTTAATATTGGGAGGTAGAAAATATGAAGAAAAAATTAATGGGGTTGTTACTGTCAGCAGCAATGGTCTTGGGCCTGGTGGCAGGCTGCGGAGGAGGTTCCCAGACTTCGGGTGGATCAGATACGCAGAGTGGTACCAAGGTAGAGGATAACGGCGGCGATGTACAGGTTGGTATTGTTTTACCGACAAAGGATGAGCCAAGATGGCTGCAGGATCAGAAGCAGTTCGAGCAGATCCTCGGAGATGCAGGATTTACCAATCAGGTATTATTCAGCCAGGGGTCTTCCGCAACAGAGAAGACGAACGTTGAGACATTAATTTCCAAGGGAATCAAAGTCCTTATTATCTGTGCACAGGATGGTGCAGCAGCATCCGCAGCAGTTGAGGAAGCAAGGGATGCAGGCGTTAAGGTAATCGCTTATGACCGTCTGATCACAGGAACCGATGCAGTTGACTACTATGTAACATTTGATAGTTTTGCAGTAGGCCAGGCACAGGGCCAGTACTTAATTGACAACGCACCGTCAGGAAGCAATATTCCGCTTTACTTATACGCTGGTGCAGCAACTGACAACAATGCATTCATCTTCTTCGAGGGCGCATGGAGCGTACTTCAGCCAAAGATCGCTGACGGAACCTTCAAGATTGCAAACTCTTCAGAAGCAGAAGCATTACAGGACAAGAACGAACTGAGCAGAGATGAGATCGGCAAGATCATCGGACAGATCACAACAGACTGGGATTTCAATGTTGCAAAGTCAAAAGCTGAGGCTCATTTAACAGCAGCAGGCAGCGACGTAAAGGGTGATGTTCTTGTATTAGCTCCAAACGATGGAACTTCCCGTTCAATCGCAGACGTATTTGCTACAGATAAGGACATTTCAAGCTATGTAATCACCGGACAGGATTCTGAGAAGGCATCTGTTCAGTACATCATCGATGGCAAGCAGTCCATGACCGTATTCAAGGATACCAGAACTCTGGCAGCTGACTCCGTAGCAATGGCAGTTGATATCCTGGATGGAAAAGAGCCGGCAACAGACAGCACATACAATAATGAGAAGATTGATGTTCCTGCAAAGCAGACAGCAATTGTCGTAGTTACCAAGGACAACGTTAAGGAAGCATTAGTTGACTCCGGATACTATGAGGCATCTGATTTCACAGGTTTAGAGTAATGAAGAACTAATTTAGAAACACCGGCTTCAAATGGCCGGTGTTTCTTTGAAAAGGGAGGTTTCTTATGGGCGATTACATACTGGAAATGAAACAGATCACAAAGGAATTCCCCGGAGTTAAAGCACTGGATAATGTTAATTTCAAAGTAAAACGTGGAGAAATTCATTGCCTGGTAGGAGAAAACGGTGCGGGAAAATCCACACTGATGAAGGTGTTATCCGGAGTTTATCCCCATGGCACTTATTCAGGTGATATTGTATACAATGGAGAAGTTCAGAATTTTAAGAAGATCGCAGACAGCGAGGAGAAGGGAATTGTTATCATTTATCAGGAACTGGCGCTGATTCCGGAGCTCAGTATCTATGAGAATATCTTCTTTGGACATGAGATTCTGAAGGGTAAGAGCATTGACTGGAATGAGACCATCGTTCGTTCCACAGAAATGCTCAAGAAGGTGGGACTAAAGGCGGATCCTTCCATGAAAGTCAAGGATCTGGGCGTTGGTAATCAGCAGCTGGTTGAGATTGCCAAAGCCCTCAGCAAAAATGTTAAGCTGCTGATTCTGGATGAACCCACGGCATCCTTAAATGAGGATGACAGCCAGAATCTTCTGCAACTGCTTCGGGAACTGAAGGCACAGGGGGTTACCTGTATCATGATTTCCCATAAGCTTCGGGAGATCACAGCCATTGCAGATACCATCACGGTACTGCGGGACGGAGCTACCATCTGTTCTCTCGATGCACAGAAAAGAAAGATTGAAGAGCCGGAAATCATCAAATACATGGTAGGACGAGAAATGGATAACATTTATCCGAAACGTGAGAAGCATGAGTTTGGCGATGTGGCCATGGAAGTGAAGGACTGGACCGTCTTTGATCCCGTGAAGAACAGGGAAATCCTTCATAACGTAAACATTAATGTGAGAAAGGGCGAGATTGTTGGTCTTCAGGGCTTAATGGGAGCAGGTCGAACGGAGCTTGCCATGAGCCTGTTCGGTAACCCCAGTGGATACAAGATCACCGGAGGAGAACTGCATATGAACGGCAAGAAGGTTCATTTTAAGCATCCGAAAGAAGCTATCAAAGAAGGTCTTGCCTACGTAACAGAGGACAGAAAGGGAAATGGCCTGATTCTGATTCAGGACATTCGCTATAATACTACAATTGCCAATCTGGAGGCTCTTATCAATGGTTTTTCCATTAATGAGAATGAAGAAATTAATGTAGCCAACGGATATAAGAAATCCATTAATATCAAGGCACCATCCATTGCACAGAAGGTTGGAAACCTAAGTGGAGGTAACCAGCAGAAGGTTCAGCTGGCCAAATGGATGTTTGCAGAGCCGAAGGTGCTGATTCTGGATGAGCCCACCCGAGGAATCGATGTTGGTGCAAAGTACGAAATCTATTCCCTGATGAATAAGCTGGTAGACAAGGGAATGAGTATTATCATGATTTCTTCGGAGCTTCCGGAGGTCTTAGGAATGAGTGACAGACTATACGTAATGTCAGAAGGAACGATTACCGGCGAATTGCTTGCAGAAGAAGCCACGGAAGAAAAAGTCATGGCTATGGCAGTGAAATCATAGGAGGTAACAGATATGGATGAGAAGAAACAAAAGGTCGGATTAGGCCGGGAAATTCTTACTATGGCAAAGACGAATCTGCGTGATTATATGATGTATATTGCATTGATCTGTATTATGGCATTTTTTGCCATTCAGACTCACGGCGGATTTATTCAGGCGAGAAATATTGCAAACCTGATCAACCAGGCAGGATATGTAGCGGTCATGGCAATGGGTATGACGTTGATCTTAATCCTGCTGCACATTGATCTGTCTGTCGGTTTCGTAGCAGGTTTCTCCGGCGCAGTTGCCGCAATTTTAATGACAAAGTACAATGTGAATGAATGGATTGCCATCCTGATCGTATTGGTAATGGGACTTTTGATCGGACTGTATCAGGGACTTCTGGTTACAAGAGTAGGTGTTCCCGCCTTCGTTACAACACTGGCGGGTATGTTCATTTTCCGTGGACTTTTGAATCTGTCCTTACAGGAGACAGGTACCATCATTATCCCAAACAAGGGATTTAACGCATTATCCAACGGATTCATTCCGGATATTCCGACCGGTCTGGGATTTCATTTAGTAACCATGATCATTGGTGTGGTCCTTGTTGTGCTGATGGTTTTCTCACAGATCAAGAGCAGAAAGAATAAGATCAAATACAATTTCGAGGTTCCATCTACACTGGTGTTTGTATTTAAATTAGTGGTTCTGTCAGCGGTAATCCTGGTGATCATGTGGGTTCTTGCCAGCTATCAGGGACTTCCGTGGACAGCTGTAATTGTAGGCGTTGTGTTGATGATCTACAATTATATCCTGAACAAGACCAAGCTTGGCCGTGCAATTTATGGTATCGGCGGCAATGCACAGGCAGCAGAATTATCCGGTATCAATGTAAAGAGGGTTACCTTATTTGCCTTCTGTTCCGTCAGCTTAATGGCTGCCTTAGGCGGAATCTTATATACTTCCAGACTGCAGTCTGCTACACCTACAGCCGGTGTCGGCTTCGAGATGGATGCCATCGCATCCTCCTACATCGGAGGTGTTGCGGTTACCGGAGGCGTCGGCCGCGTAACCAATACCATCATCGGTGCACTGGTTATCATGTCACTGACCAATGGTATGAACCTGATGGGAATTGATATTTCTTACCAGTACGTTGTTAAAGGTATCATCTTCATCATTGCGGTTGCATTTGATGTAAGAACACGTAAGAAATAATTGCTGCGTTCAATCAATAAGTTTTCTTTTGGAAGCTGTGGAGTGTATCCACAGCTTCTTTTTGCGGTTCTTTTGGGAAATGTTACTACATTAATTACATCTGACAATTTCTTTGATTGTACACGATAAAAATCCTTAGCTTAGCCAGCCTTTGCTTTTTGACATGCACTCTCGAAACCGCATCCTCGCTCAATGTAGCAATTACTTAGTATTCAGTGTACTAGGCCGAAAGTGTTCAGTTGACGGATAAACAGAAATCATCAAAAAACCGAAAATCAATTTCCCGATATTACGAATTGAAAAATGTCATGCATATGTACTATAATGCACTTAGTGCAGTACATGAGTGCTTAGTACACAGAAAAAACATGATTCGGTGTAAACCAGTACAGTGAAAATGGTGCTTTGACACACCAGAACTGCGGAAATGATGTTTTGGCGCACAAGTACACCGAACAGACGGAATGGAGGATATATCATCATGATAGTTGCAGAAGATATGTATCGGTTGGGAAGCCAGAGATCGGCAATCCGAGAATTATTTGAATATGGGAAACAGCGTGCTGCTGTGGTGGGAGCAGAGAATGTCTACGATTTCTCCCTGGGAAATCCCACGGTGCCGGCGCCGGACTGTGTCAATGAAACCATCAGAAGTCTGACAGAGAGCCTGGATTCCATTTCACTGCATGGCTATACTTCGGCGCAGGGAGACCTGGAGACGAGAGAAGCCATTGCACAGTATCTGAACCGCACCTACGACACCCATTTTCGGGCAGATAATTTCTATATGACCATGGGAGCGGCAGCATCCCTGTCTATCTGTTTCAAGGCGCTGACTACCGGCCCGGAGGATGAGTTTATTACGATTGCACCCTTTTTCCCGGAATACCGGGTATTTGTAGAGGCCAACGGCGCAAAGCTTGTGGTGGTTGCCGCAGATACAAAGGAATTCCAGATTAATTTTGACGAATTGGAAAAGGCTTTGAGCCCTCATACCAGAGGCGTAATCATCAATTCTCCCAACAATCCATCAGGAGCAGTATATTCCGAGAAAACCATTCAGAAACTGGCAGAGCTTCTTAAGAGAAAATCCGCAGAGTACGGCACGGAGATTTTCATTTTGTCAGATGAGCCATACCGTGAGATCGCTTATGATGGCGTGACCGTGCCCTATGTGACCAAATATTATGATAACACGCTTGTTTGCTATTCCTACAGCAAATCCCTGTCTCTTCCGGGAGAGAGAATCGGATTTGTCCTGGTGCCGGATGAGGCTGCAGAAAGTGCCAATGTATATGCGGCTGTGGCAGGAGCTGGACGTGCCCTGGGCTATGTCTGCGCCCCCAGTATGTTCCAGAAAGTATTGGTACAGTGTATCGGCCAGACCGGAGATGTGGAACTATACAAAAAGAACCGGGATCTGCTCTACGAGGGACTGACAAAGATCGGTTACAGCTGTTTCAAGCCCCAGGGAGCTTTCTACCTGTTTGTGAAGGCATTGGAGCCGGATGCAGATGTCTTCTGTGAAAAGGCAAAAGAGGAGGATCTGCTGATCGTGTCGGCTACGGGCTTTGGATGTCCGGGCTATGCACGGATCTCTTACTGTGTGGATGAGGAGATGATCCGTCGTTCCTTTGCGGCTTTTGAGAGGTTGTATCAGAAGTATGAGCAGTAAAGTAAGGGAAGAGATGATTTTTCATGGCCGGGTGCAGGGGGTGGGTTTCCGATATAAGATTTCCTATCTTGCGGATGCCTTCCGGGTAACCGGCTGGGTAAGAAATGAGTATGATGGTTCGGTACATGCCGAACTGCAGGGAGCACCGGAAGAAATAGAGCAGATTCTGACCCGCCTCGGGCAGGATCGCTACATCGAATTGGAAGGGATTGACAGGAGGAAGATACCTCTGGATGAGGAGGAGCACCTGTTTGAAATCCGTGGGTGAAGACCTAGTGTAACTTATTATTCGCTATACTAGTATATCGATCGCGAAGAAAAATGGGCGCATACAAAATAAATAATTGCCAGCGCCCAAAATCTTAGCATTTGCGTTTATACATGAAAGGAACGTGGGCGCATACAAAATATTTAACGCCCAGCGCCCGATCCGCTGTGTAACAGTCAGCAGCAGGCGAAGCACCTTCGTCTTTTCATGTTTTACTGTATAGAACCACTTTAGCGTATTTACGAATTGACGATATATTTCTCGTTAAATTCTTCCGCCGGCATGGGTCTTGCATAGTAGAAGCCCTGGGCAGTGGTACATCCACAGTTTTGCAGGAATTCGGCCTGCTCCTTGTTTTCCACGCCTTCGGCCACCATACCCAGGCCAATGTCCTTTGCCATGCCGATGGTATGCTCCACGATCTTTTTCCCGCGGCCGGAGCTGACAAAGTCATTTAGGAAGGAACGATCAATTTTGATCACATCAAACTGTGTATCCTTGAGGGTGTTTAACGAGGAATACCCGGAACCGAAATCATCCATCAGAAGGGTGTAGCCGCACTCTTTTAACCGGGTCATACTCTCGGCAATCCCGGACTCGCCTACCGTCTCGGTAATTTCAATTTCCAGAAATTCCCGCGGAATCTCGTATTTGGTAACGAGCTGTTCCAATACATCCACAAAAGAAGTATTGGACAGATGACGTCTGGATACATTGATGGATATCGGAAGCGGAGTGATACCGGCATCCATCCATTTCCGAATCAGTTTACAGGCCTCTTCCCAGATATATTGATCCATTTTAATAATAAATCCGTTTTTTTCAAATACCGGTACAAAATCATTGGGAGGAACGATCCCATGTCCCGGCATGATCCAGCGTACCAGTGCCTCTGCTCCAATGACTTTTCCATCTGGAATGTTGCACTTGGGCTGAAGGTACATGACAAATTCCCTATTCTCCAGTGCCTTTTTCATGTTATCTTCGATAAATTTGTCTGCGGAGATATTTTTCTTCAGATCATTTTGGAAAAAGGCAACCTTCTGCAGGGAGTTATTCTTGATACTCTGTCTCGCCATGGCGGCGGCATCTCCGTACTGGCGCAGTCCGCGGGAGAGATCACCGATATAGCAGATTCCGTAGACAATACGGTATTGTATGCCTTTGTAACCCAGCAGATGTTTATCAAGAAGTTCAATGAGATCATACAGACTTTGCTCGTCCGTGTAGGGCGTGATGATCATGAAAACATCTGCGGAAAGTCTGCTGTACACCTGATAGTTATTACAGAGAACCTTTAAGGTTGCCACAAAGAAATTCAGCATGTCGGAAGCCGTTTTCTCCCCATAATCCGCAAGAATCATTTTGAACTTGGCTACATCGAACTGCACCACGGCAAATTTCATCTCCGGGTGGGCGTGAATGATCTCCATCGCCTGCTTTTGGACCAGTGCAGGATTACGGTCGGAAGTAAAGGTCTCTGCGATATGGATGCGGTGGATTTCCTGGGTGTCCAGCGGTTCGGTCATGACAAACATGCGCACAATACTTTCGTTCTCCCGTTCCAGCCAGCAGTTGATGTTGTGGTATACCCAGGTATCCTCTGCCGAAAGGAGGCGGACCGGTACAGAAATCTTTTCTTCATTCCCCGTGATGCTTGTGGGTTTCCCGTCAATGGCATCCTGAAGCTGGGATAGAAAGATGCGGAAGGTACTCTGATCGTCCTTGTGTGCCCAGTGCTCCAGATCAAAGAGGGTAAGGTGGGTATAATCCGCGTCCTTGAGAACCCGGCACTTATGGCTGGCGGTGTTCCACCCCTCTGTTCTGCTCCAGATCATGATGAGAGTATCCTCTCTTCCGGCGATATATTGAAACATTTTCTGCATATCTTCCATGGCAAAATCCCCTTGCAAAATCCATATATGTCGAATGAACCAATTTTATATAATTTTACCATATTTTTACAAATAATGGAATATATATACGACAATATTACGAAAAAAACAAGGTGAAACAGACCAGCCATAGGTAGTAATATGTAACAGAAAACCGATGGTTATCGTTTGACACATACGTGGAAAAAATGGTAAACCTATAGGTAAGAAAAAACATGCTGAGCACGGGAGAAGATATGATATGGATGAGGCTTGGAATTATACCGTCATTGATCTGGAGATGACAGGTCTTGATGTGAAGAAGGACCGGGTGATTGAGATCGGAGCAGTGAAGGTACGAAAGGGGCAGGTGGTGGATACCTTTGGTACACTGGTTTATTCGAAGGTTCCGGTGCCGGATCATGTGACAAAGCTGACCGGAATTACCAATGAGATGCTCGCAGAAGGGATGCCGGAAGATGAGGCCATGGAAAAACTCATGGATTTTCTGCAGCAGGATGCCATCGTGGGGCACAATGTGACCTTTGATTACCGGTTTGTGAAGCAGTGGGCAGTAAACCGGAAGATCCCGCTGGAACTGGATGCCTTTGACACATTGCAGCTGGCGAGAAAGCTGCTGCCGGGGGAACAGCCCAAGAAACTGGAGAATCTGTGTGAATGTTTTGGAATTCAAAGGGAAAATGCCCATCGTGCATTGGATGACGCGCTGGAAACCCAGCAGATCTTCGAACGTCTGAAATCTTTGGCGGGGGAAAGTGCCGTAGTTGTCGAGCCCAAGCACCTGATATGTAAAATGAAACGGCAGACGCCAGCCACCGCCCATCAGATCCAGCGGCTGAAGGAGCTTCGGGAAAAATACCGGATTCTGGATGAAGTCTGCTGGGAGAACCTCACAAGAAGTGAGGCCTCCCGCCTGCAGGATTTTTATTACAGCCACTATGGCAGGTAGGACATTAATTTCTCGGCAATGATGGGCCCGTCCAAAGACCGGAGTCCATTGGCGGAATCAATCAATCCCTGAATTTTGTCCGATTGTCCGGATTGCCGGTACAGATCGGCAAGCTGGGTGTAAATGCTCCGGGAATCGGCCTGGCAGGAGACGGCAAACTCTAAAAGCTTCCGGGCATTTTCTGTCTGTCCGGCATCCGTCAGTTCCCTGGCATACACAGGCACTGTCCGGACGAAGGTGGTAAAATGACTGTCGCACTGGCTCAAAGTCTCCAGATTGGCGGCACCGTATTGGAGCTTTAAGTCGGTATTGGTCATCCCCGTCAGGTTTAATAATTGTTTAGAGGAAAGCTCCAGGAGAGTTTTTTCTGCTTCTGTGTGAAGGTTTTGTGGAATTATTTCCGGCGGTATGGTAATATAGCCTAGGTTGCTGATGTCCTGCCGGCGGGTGAAGTTGGCCTTCTGCTCCCGCTCCCAAAAGCCGTCCTCGGAATTTTGATGGTTTTGATTGCTTTTGCGGATAAAATAATTTAAAATCAGCACAAATATAATAAAACTGGCAAGAAATACAAACATGGTGGGTTTCGTTCCTTTCTGTGTTGTGTATTCATTATAACTGATTTTATGAAAGAGGTGAATAGTATGTACAATTTTAATGGTTCAAAACGTAAAAAACAGGTTGTGGCAGTGGTATCGCTGATTTTGATTTTGGCGATGGTCGTTACGACACTGGTATCTGCATTGATTTTTTCCTAGTGCAATCCCTGTGAAAGCTTGAAAAAGTAACGGTTTGTGTTAAAATATACATTCAGACACAAAGTAAAATGGATTAAAGGATTATTTATGAAGAAATTAGGAAGAGCAGTATTTTTGCTGGCGGCAGCAGTCAGCACCGTATGTATTTTTTCCGGCACATCGAAGGTAAAGGCTGGGGATCAGCAGATGATCGAAGACGGCGTGTATATCGGAAATGTGAACGTCGGAGGTATGACAGAGGAACAGGCCCGCTCTGCGGTGGAGGAATATGTAGCCGGACTTTTGAATACGAACTTTACCCTAAAGGGGGAGACCGGATCTCTGGAGATGACTGCCGAGGATATGGGAGTCACTGCGGATGCGGATGCCGCTGCAAAGGAGGCAGTTCAGATCGGCCATGCAGGAAGCCTGATCAACCGCTACAAGACCCTGCAGGATCTGAAAAAGGATAAGCTTGTGCTGGATATGCATCTGAGTGTTGATAAGCAGGCAACAGCCCAGAAGCTGTATGACAATGCTGGTGAGCTTGCGGTGGGGGCGGAGGATAACAGCCTGATCCGTGAGAATGGTGAATTTAGGTTTGTACCGGGCAAGGAAGGTGTTGAAGTTGACATTGTGAACTCCGTGTATGCGATCAACGATTTCCTGTCCGATGGCTGGAATGGCTCCGACAATGAAATCGATCTGGTGACAAAAACGGTAGAGCCGCGAGGCAGTGAAGAGGAACTGGCACAGATCAAGGATCTGCTTGGGGCTTATTCAACGGATTTCAGCAGTTCCAGTGCAGGCCGTGCCAAGAATGTCACCACCGGCTGCAGCAAGGTGAATGGAACCATTCTTTATCCAGGGGATGAATTTGAACTTTGCAGTACCGTGAGCCCCTTTACTCAGGAGAATGGTTACGAGTTGGCAGGTGCCTACCAGAATGGTACAACGGTGGAATCCTTTGGTGGTGGAATCTGTCAGGTGGCAACTACTTTATATAATGCGGTGATCCGGGCAGAACTGCAGGTGACCATGCGGTTTAACCACTCCATGCAGGTACACTATGTGCAGCCTTCCATGGATGCTGCGATTGCCGGGAACTATAAAGACCTGCGTTTTAAGAATAATCTGGATGCACCGGTTTATATTGAGGGGTACTGCAGTGGCGGGATACTCTACTTCAACATATACGGCAAGGAGACAAGACCGTCCAACCGGGAAGTCTCCTTCGAAAGTGAGACATTGGCTGCCATTGAGCCTAAGGTTTCTTTTGAGCTGAACCCCCAGATGGAACTTGGATCCATCAGTGTGCAGCAGGGATCCAATAAGGGCTGTGTGGCACAGCTCTGGAAGATCGTGAAAGTTGACGGTGTAGAGCAGAGCCGGGAGATTTTCAATAAGAGCCGTTATCAGGCATCCCCGAAGCTTGTGATTGTTGGAACCAAGGATGCCACACCGGAGAGTCTGGCGGCACTGAAGTCTGCGGTGGCAACCGGAGATGAGGCAAAAGTGAGAAGTGCAGCGGCAGCACTTAAGAGTGTGGAGGAGACTGAGGAAGATCCGGACGACAGTAAGGATTCCGAAGAGGAAGATAAGAAGGACGACGGTAAGAATGAAGATTCGGATAAGGAGAAGCCACAGAAGGAAGAGACAGAAAAACCTTCAGGCAGCAATGATGGCACAGGCGACAGTCAGAAGGAGGAAACTCCAAAGGGAGACACCACAGGTAATAAGCCGGCGCAGGATGTGGAAACCAACTGACTATGAGGAAAGAATGGCATACAGGCTGCTTCATGTATCAAGCATGGGGCAGCCTTGCCGTGTATATTGACTGGGAGAAAGATGAAAGCAGGGAAATTACCGGAATCCGTGTTGAAACGGTCCGTGTTAAGACAACTTCATAAGACGGATGATTCCCTGAGCGTACCTGCTGTGGGAAAAGATTTTGCGGCTTTACCATTGACAAATGGGGAGGTTGTTACTGTGTCCACCCAGACCCGCTGCCTTGGCACTTCTGCCATCAGAGGGCTCGGTGTGTATGCAGCATTGAATAATCTGTATTGCAGTGGGGCAAGACCATTGGGAATTCTTGTGAATCTTCTGCTTCCTACTGCCTGTACGGAGAATGATCTCCGGGATCAGATGGCGGGGATTCATGAAATCTGTGCCCGGGAGCAGATCCAGGTGCTGGGAGGACACACAGAGGTCGCCAGAAGTGTCACAGAGCCTGTTCTTACGGTTACGGCTCTGGGAGCAGCAGAGGCCACTGTCCGAAGCGGTCAGGTACGCCCGGGAATGGATCTGGTGATGACGAAATGGGCGGCATTGGAGGGAACAGCTATTCTTGCAATTCAGAGAAATCAGGAGCTGCTAAGCCGTTTTGCACAGCCCTTCTTGGATCGGGGGAAGGAATTTGTGCAGTATTTATCCGTTCGTTCGGAGGCCGCAGTCGCCGCAAAGTCTGGCGCTGCTGCGATGCACGATGTCTCGGAGGGTGGCATTTTTGGCGCTCTCTGGGAGATGGGGCAAAGAGGTGGCGTCGGACTTGAAATCGATCTGAAAAAAATACCGGTTCGTCAGGAAACTATTGAAATCTGTGAGTTTTTTGACTTAAATCCCTATAAGCTGGTATCGGGGGGAAGTCTTCTGATAGCCACGGAGGATGGAAATGCGCTGGTGCGTGCCCTGGAGCAGGAGGGAATCTCTTCGGTTGTCATCGGAAAAGTGACAGACAGCAATGACCGGGTATTGCTCAACGGGGAGGAGCGCAGATTTCTGGAGACGACCCAGACGGACGAATTATGGAAACTTGATAAATAGGAGGATATCATGAGAGAAAAAATTTTGACCTTTATAGAGAAGAACAGCAGAATCGACATTAAGGAGCTGGCAATTATTCTCGGCGTAGAGGAAGCCGCCGTAATGAACGAGCTGGAGAGCATGGAGAAGGAAGGCATTATCTGTGGTTACCATACACTGATCAACTGGGATAAGACCGGTGTGGAGAAGGTAACAGCGCTGATCGAGGTGCGTGTGACGCCCCAGAGAGGCATGGGTTTTGACAAAATCGCAGAACGCATTTATAACTATCCGGAGGTGAATTCCGTTTATCTTATTTCCGGAGGCTTTGATCTGATGGTAACGCTGGAGGGAAAGACCCTGCGGGAAATTTCCCAGTTTGTTACCGACAAGCTTTCCACCCTGGATCAGGTGCTCAGCACAAAGACCAACTTTATTCTGAAAAAATACAAAGACCATGGAACCATCATGGCTGCAAAACCAAAAGACGAAAGGATTATGATGGCATAATGAGAAACCCACTGTCAAAAACCATTACAGAAATTGAACCATCGGGTATCCGGAAATTTTTCGATATTGTCAGTGAGATGGAGGATGCCATCTCCCTTGGCGTAGGCGAGCCGGATTTCGATACTCCATGGCATATCAGGGATGAGGGTATTTACTCCCTGGAAAAAGGACGCACCTTTTATACCTCTAATGCGGGCCTGAAGGAACTCAAGATTGAAATTGCAAAGTTCCTGAACCGCAGATACGGTCTGAAATATGACTATAACAAGGAATTGTTTGTCACAGTCGGCGGCAGCGAGGCCATCGATGTGGCTATGCGTACCATGCTGGATCCGGGGGATGAGGTACTGATTCCGCAGCCCAGCTACGTATCCTATGTACCTTGCTGTATGCTGGCAAACGGAACGCCGGTGACCATTGAGTTGAAGGCAGAGGACGATTTCCGGCTGACGGCGGAGGAGCTGGAGGCGGCTATTACACCGAAGACCAAGCTTCTGGTGCTGCCGTTCCCTAATAACCCAACAGGAGCCGTGATGGAGCGGGAGGATCTGGAGGCCATCGCAGAGGTGATCGAAAAGCATGACCTCTTTGTCCTCAGCGATGAGATTTATTCGGAGCTTACTTATCTGGAAAAACATGTGTCCATTGCATCCCTTCCGGGGATGAAGGAGCGCACCATCGTGATCAACGGATTTTCCAAGTCTCATGCCATGACCGGATGGAGACTGGGGTACGCCTGCGGACCGGAGGTGATCATCAAGCAGATGCTTAAAATCCACCAGTTTGCCATCATGTGTGCGCCTACCACCAGCCAGTATGCAGCGGTGGAGGCTCTGCGCAACGGCGACGAGGACGTGAAGATGATGCGGGAGGAGTACAACGGAAGACGCCGCTATTTATTGCAACGGTTTAAGGAAATGGGACTCTCCTGCTTTGAGCCCTTTGGTGCTTTTTACGTATTCCCCTGCATTAAGGAATTTGGCATGACCTCGGAGGAATTTGCCAATGAACTGCTTCAGTCCAAGAAAGTGGCTGTGGTTCCGGGTACCGCTTTTGGCGGCTCCGGAGAGGGCTTTATCCGTATTTCCTACGCCTATTCTCTGGATGACCTTAAGGTAGCCTTAGGGCGTGTGGAAGAATTTATTACAGAGCTCAGGGAGAAAAAGTAAGATCATGGCAAACTTAAATGTAATCTTACATGAGCCGGAGATTCCGGCAAATACGGGAAATATCGGTCGTACCTGCGTGGCCACGGGAACGAAGCTTCATTTGATCGAGCCTCTGGGATTTTCTCTTTCCGAGAAGCACTTAAAGAGGGCCGGTATGGATTACTGGCCGGATCTGGATGTGACTACCTATGTGAACTGGGAGGATTTCTGTGAGAGGAATCCCGGGGCGAAGATTTATTACGCCACCACCAAGGGACGGCATGTGTACTCGGATGTGCATTATGAACCGGATTGTTTCCTTATGTTCGGCAAGGAGAGTGGCGGGATTCCGGAGGAAATCTTAAAGGAAAATCCCGACACCTGTGTGCGGATTCCGATGATCGGGGAGACCAGATCCCTGAACTTATCGAATTCCGTGGCAATTGTGCTTTATGAAGCGTTAAGACAGAATCATTTTGACCATATGAAATTGGAAGGGCAGCTCCACAGAATGAGCTGGGACGAATAGAATGGGAATTATCAAAGCAAAAAATGTGGTGCATGAGTTTTTCCGCAGGGATGAAGAAGGCAATGTGGAGGCAATCACCACGGCACTGGATCATGTGAATCTCGATGTGAAGGCAGGGCAGTTTATCGCAATTCTGGGACATAACGGATCGGGAAAATCTACGCTGGCCAAGCATATTAACGCACTTCTGACTCCCAGTGAGGGAGCACTGTGGGTGGATGGAAGAGACACCATGGATGAGGAGGAGACCATTCCCATCCGTAAGACTGCCGGGATGGTATTTCAGAACCCGGACAATCAGATCATCGCCAGCGTGGTGGAGGAGGATGTGGGCTTCGGCCCGGAAAACATCGGTGTTCCCACGGACGAAATCTGGAGGAGAGTGGACAAGAGCCTTGCGGCTGTTGGAATGAACAAATACCGCAAGCATTCTCCCAATAAGCTTTCCGGCGGCCAGAAGCAGCGGGTGGCCATTGCTGGGGTGGTAGCCATGGAACCGAAGTGTATCGTATTCGATGAGCCCACGGCAATGCTGGATCCCAACGGGCGTAAGGAAGTGATTCGAACCGCCCACGAACTGAACCGGGAGAAAGGCGTGACGGTAATCCTCATCACCCACTATATGGAAGAGGTGGTGGAGGCGGATTACGTCTACGTGATGGAAAAGGGACAGATTGTTATGGACGGAACCCCCAGAGAGCTGTTTTCCCGGGTGGAAGAACTGAAAAGCCACCGGCTGGATGTGCCCCAGGCCACTCTGGTAGCCGATGAGCTGCGGAAAGCGGGACTTCCGATTCCCGCAGGAATCTTAACCCGTGAAGAACTTGTGGATGCTATCCTAAATGTGTCAGATTCCAGGAGAGTTTAAAATGCCGATTATATTAGATAAAGTAAACTATGTCTACAGTGACGAAACTGCTTACCGTATTCAGGCGCTGACAGACATTAACCTGCAAATTCAAGAAGGGGAATTCATTGGAGTCATCGGTCACACGGGATCCGGGAAATCCACGTTGACCCAGCTTCTGAATGGTCTGCTGAAAGCCACCAGTGGCCACATCTATGTGGACGGTGAGGATATCTATGATGATGACTATGATATGAAGAAACTGAGAAACAAGGTAGGGCTTGTGTTCCAGTATCCGGATCATCAGCTTTTTGAGACCACGAACTTCGAGGATGTCTGCTTCGGACCGAAAAATCAGGGACTGGACCGGAAAACAGTGGAACTTCGGGCTTTTGAGGCGCTGCGCAGTGTCGGATTTCCGGAGGAACTGTATTACCAGCCACCCTTCGATTTGTCAGGAGGACAGAAACGCCGGGTAGCCATTGCCGGGGTGCTTGCCATGAAACCGGACGTGCTGATTCTGGACGAGCCCACCGCAGGACTGGATCCGGCCGGCCGGGATGAGATTCTCGGGCTGGTATCGAAGATGCATAAGGAACTGGGGATTACTATCATCCTTGTTTCCCACAGTATGGAGGATGTGGCAGAATATGTGGACCGCATCATTGTAATGAATCAGGGAAGCGTCATGTTCGATGACAGACCCAAGGAAGTTTTTTCCCACTATAAAGAACTGGAGGCTGTGGGACTTGCGGCACCGCAGGTGACATACCTGGTAAACGAACTGAGGGACAAGGGACTTCCGGTGGATACATCGGCGACTACGGTAAAGGAGGCTGCACAGGCAATTCTGGCGGCACTCCGCTGATGAGGAGAAAAATATGTTAAAGGACATTACATTGGGCCAGTATTATCCGGCAGATTCTGTTGTACATAAACTGGACCCGCGCGTAAAGCTGTTTGCTACATTAATTTATATTATTGCATTATTTACCTTTCGTGGATTATTGGGCTTTGCCGTGATTACCGGAATGCTGATCTTTATGATACACATCTCCAAGGTGCCCTTTTCCTATATGGTGAAGGGATTAAAATCCATTGTGGTGCTGTTAATTATTACGGCGGTATTTAATCTGCTGTTTACCTCCACCGGAACCATGTACTGGCACTGGGGTCCCTTCTATGTGACCAGTGCAGGAATTATGAATGCAGTGCTGATGACGGTGCGTCTGATTTACTTGATCATCGGCACGTCCCTGATGACACTTACTACAACCCCGAACCAGCTGACGGACGGTCTGGAAAAATCCCTTGGATTCTTAAGCCGCATCCATGTGCCGGTGCACACCATTGCCATGATGATGTCCATCGCCCTTCGCTTTATCCCGATCCTTATGGAAGAGACGGACAAGATCATGAAGGCGCAAATGGCCAGAGGCGCTGATTTTGAGCATGGAAATCTGATTAAGAGGGCAAAGAACATGATTCCCCTTCTGATTCCTCTTTTCGTGTCGGCCTTCCGCCGGGCAGACGATCTGGCTATGGCCATGGAGGCCCGCTGCTATAGCGGCGGCAATGGAAGAACCAAGATGAAGCCCTTAAAGTATGAGCGTGAGGATCATGTGGCATATGTGATCCTGCTGGGATTTCTGGCAGCTGTCATTGCAGCCCGGATTCTGTTTTCATTCCCGATGTAACACCTGTCGCAGGGAGGGACCCGCTTGCGGGCAACTTGGCATTTTGTATGGAGAAACAATAGCATGAGAGTCAAACTCATCGTAGCCTACGACGGCACCAACTACAGTGGCTGGCAGGTCCAGCCCAACGGGGTGACCATAGAACAGAAACTGAATGAAGCATTGTCAGCACTCCACGGGGAGGACATTCGCGTGACCGGTGCCAGCCGCACCGATGCGGGGGTTCATTCTCTGGGGAATGTTTGCGTTTTTGACACCAATACCCGCATGCCGGCGGAGAAGATTAGCTATGCTTTGAACCAGCGGCTGCCGGATGATATCGTGGTGCAGGATTCCTGTGAGGTGGAGAAGAATTTTCATCCCCGCTTCTCCAAAAGCCGCAAAACCTATGAGTACCGCATCCTGAACCGGAAATTCCGTATGCCAACGAGACGGCTGGACACATATTTTTACTATTATCCGCTGGATGTGGAGCTGATGCAGGAGGCGGCTTGGCATCTGGTGGGGGAACATGATTTCAAGAGTTTCTGTGCGGCCAATGCCCAGTCCCAGACCAGTGTGCGGACGATTTATTCCTGTACAGTGACAAGGGAAAATGATGTCATTGCCATCCGTGTGACAGGAAACGGATTTCTTTACAATATGGTGCGGATCATTGCCGGAACCCTCATTAAGGTGGGAGCGGGAGAATTGGCGCCATCTGATATGGACCGGATTCTGGAGGCAAAGGACCGCAGCGCAGCGGGGCCTACGGCTCCCGCCCATGGGCTTACCATGATCGGTCTCCAGTATGAATGAGTGGGCAAAACTGCCCACCATTTTTCCGGACTGTCTGTTATAATGAATATGGAATTCAAACTTCCCACCTGGATTCTTTGGGGATGGATAGCGGAACATTTCGCACAAATTGCGTAGATTTGTCAGGTATCGGATTTCGGCTCTAAGTTCGTGTACATTCGCCAGC